>NZ_JBHVUQ010000101.1:0-27331 GCF_042884105.1 Streptomyces sp. NPDC058157 | reverse complement strand
TAAGAGACAGGACGGGACTCGAACCCGCGGCCACCTGGACCACAACCAGGTGCTCTACCAACTGAGCTACACCCACCACGAAGGGCGGCGGACCACCCGTTCGTCGTGCAAGCACAGCATAGCCGATCAGATGGGTGGTTCCGCGACGCCTTATCCGGCGGCCCGGCTGCCGGCCAGGCCCGCGGCCGGCCGGGTCAGTACCCCGTCGGCACGCCGCGCGGCGTGCGCGACGGCCGCCGCGGCCAGGGCCCGCACCACCGGGTGCGGCCGCGACCCGTCCCCGGCGAGCTCCGGCTGGAACAGCGTGGCCAGGAAGAACGGGTGCCCGGGCAGCTCCGCCATCCGCACCTGCCCCTCCTCGTCGTGGCCCGACAGCCGCAGCCCGTGCGCGGTGAGCTCCGGCAGGTGCCGGGCGGCCGGCCCGTAGGTGCAGTGGTAGCGCTCCATCGACCGCTCCGCCCCGAGCACGGACTCCGCCAGCGATCCGGGCTGCGCCCGCACGACCCCCTCGTGCCCGACGAGCGAGCAGGCGAGCGGGGCGATCAGCAGGTCCCGCGCCCCGGGATCGTTCTCCGCGTGCGCGGCCTCCGTCAGGCCGCAGACGTGGCGGGCGTACTCCAGCAGGGCGTGCTGGAAGCCCCCGCAGGTGCCGAGGAAGGGGATCCCCTCCTCCCGGGCCACCTGGATCGCCGCCAGCGCCCCCGCCTCGCTGGCGTACGGGCTGCC
Source organism: Streptomyces sp. NPDC058157 (assembly GCF_042884105.1). NCBI lineage: Bacteria > Bacillati > Actinomycetota > Actinomycetes > Kitasatosporales > Streptomycetaceae > Streptomyces > Streptomyces sp. NPDC058157. The sequence continues at coordinate 26,605 of NZ_JBHVUQ010000101.1, read as the reverse complement.
CGGCAGCACCCACACCGCGTCGAACCCGGCCAGCGTCCCGGCCGCGGCCTGCGCCCCGGCGTCCGCGGTCGGGATCCAGTACGCGTCCAGGACCAGCCCCTCCCGCACGGCGAGCGCGTCGAGCAGGAGCGGGATCCGGGTGTGGGACTTCACGTGCGGGGAACGGTCGCCGACCAGGGCGATCCGGGCGACGGAAGCGACTGCGGGTGCCTGTGCGGGTGCCTGTGCGGTGGTCATGCGGATCATCCTGCGGGCCCACCCCGCTTCAGCGCCAACGATTGTTCCTGCACCCCCGATAAGGAGCGCTGATGGCCGGGGCGGGCGGCCCGGGGATCATGGAGCCATGGAACCGCACCTCCTGCGCACCTTCGTCGCCGTCGCCCGCCTCGCCTCCTTCTCCGCCGCCGCCCGGGAACTGGGCTACACCCAGTCCGCCGTCTCCCAGCACATCGCCGCCCTCGAAACCGACCTGAGGGCCGAGCTCCTCACCCGCCGCCCCGTCGCCCCCACCCACGCCGGGGCCCGGCTCCTCGAACACGCGGGCCCCCTCCTGCTGCGGCTCGACGCCGCCCGCGCCGACGTGCTGCGCCTGGCCGCCGCCCCGCCCGGCCGGGTCACCCTCGCCGCCTCCCCCCTCGCCGTCGGCGCCCGCCTGCTCGCCGCCCTCCCCGCCACCGGCGTCACCCTGCGCGTCATGCCCCCGGACCAGGTGCCCGCCGCCCTCGCCGCCGGGGACTGCGACCTCGGGCTCGTCGACGGCCTCGCCGCCCCCAGCGACCCCCTCCGGCTGCCCGACGTGGCCCCCCTCAAGGTCACCGGGGTCACGGAGGAGGCGCTGGCCCTCCTCCTCCCGGCCGGCCACCCCTTCGCCCGGCGGACCGCCGTCCGGCTGGACGACCTCGCCGACGCCCGCTGGCTCGACGCCCCCGACGCCGGCCTGCCCCTCACCCCCGCCCACGGCTCCGCACGCACCGCCCTGCGCTACGACGGCACCGACCTGCACGCCCTGTGCGCCCTCGTCACCGCCGGACACGGCCTCGTCCTGCTGCCCCGCCGCGTCGCCGAAGCCGCCGCCGCGGCGGGCGCCGGCGCCGGGGCCGCCGTACCGCTCGACGCCCCGCGCCTGGTGCACCGCACGGAGCTCCTCGCGCCCGGAAACCCGACCGGCGCGGCCGCTGCGCTCGCCGCACGCCTCACGGCAGGATCCCCGTATGACCACCGCACCCAGCCCTGAGCCCGCCCCCGCCGGGGCCGCCCACCCCGACCCGGCCCCCTTCACCACCGCCGACTACGCCGCCCGCATGGCCGCCGCCGCCCGGTCGGCGGCCGACGCCGGACTCGCCGGCCTGCTCGTGGCACCCGGCCCCGACCTCGCCCACCTCACCGGCTACCGCCCCACCGCCGAGACCGAACGGCTCACCCTGCTCGTCCTCGCCGCAGGCCAGGACCCCGTCCTCGTCGTCCCCGCCCTCGAAGCCCCCGACGCCGCCAAGGCCCCCGGCGCCGGCGCCCTCACCCTGCGCGACTGGACCGACGGCAAGGACCCCTACGCGCTCACCGCCCCGCTCCTCGACGTCAGCGGCCGCTTCGGGGTCAGCGACAACACCTGGGCGCTCCACCTCCTCGGCCTGCAGAAGGAGTTGCCCACCACCTCCTACACCCCGCTCACCGACGCCCTGCCCATGCTCCGCGCCGTCAAGGACGACCGCGAACTCGCCCGCCTCGCCGCCGCAGGAGCCGCCGCCGACGCCGCCTACGCGCAGATCCTCCACCTGCCCTTCGCCGGCCGCCGCGAGAGCGACGTCGCCGCCGACCTCGCCGCACTGCTGCGCGCACACGGCCACTCCCAGGTGGACTTCACCGTCGTCGGCTCCGGCCCCAACGGCGCCAACCCCCACCACGAGGCGGGCGACCGGGTCATCCGGCGGGGCGACATGGTCGTCCTCGACTTCGGCGGCCTCAAGGACGGCTACGGCTCCGACATCTCCCGCACCGTCCACGTCGGCGAACCCACCGCCGAGGAACAGCGCGTCCACGACATCGTCCGGGAAGCCCAGCAGGCCGGCTTCGCGGCCGTCCGCCCCGGCGCCGCCTGCCAGGACGTCGACCGGGCCGCCCGCGCCGTCATCACCGAATTCGGCTACGGCGACCGCTTCATCCACCGCACCGGGCACGGCATCGGCGTCACCACGCACGAACCGCCGTACATGGTCGAGGGCGAGGAGCAGCCCCTCGTCCCCGGCATGTGCTTCTCCGTCGAACCGGGCGTCTACCTGCCCGGCTGCTTCGGCGTCCGCATCGAGGACATCGTCACGGTCACGGAGGACGGCGGCCGCCGCCTCAACGAGGCCCCGCGCGAGCTGGCGATCGTGGAGTAGCCCCGCGGCGCTACGGGCCCAGCACCACCGCCGACTCGCCCGGTACGTGCAGGCGCCCGTCCGGCCCCGGATGCTCCACCGGCTCCCACGAGGCCAGCACCCGCACCCCGTTGCGGCCCAGCGCCACCGTGACCGACTCCGCCCCCAGGTTCACCACCACCCGTACGTCACCCCGCCGGAACGTCAGCCACCGCCGCTCCTCGTCGAAGGCGACCCGGACCGCCGCCAGGTCCGGGTCGCGCAGGTCCGGCTGCGCGCGGCGCAACCGGATCAGCGTCCGGTACCACTCCAGCAGCCAGGCGTGCGACTCCCGCTCCGGCTCCGCCCAGTCCAGGCACGACCGCTCCCGCGTCGCCGGGTCCTGCGGGTCCGGCACCTCTCCCCCAGCTACCGCTGGGGGGACCCCCACCGCCTTCCAGCCGTGCGCCGCGAACTCCCGGCGCCGGCCGCTGCGCACCGCCTCCGCCAGCTCCGGGTCCCGGTGGTCGGTGAAGTACTGCCAGGGCGTCCCCGCCCCCCACTCCTCGCCCATGAACAGCATCGGCACGAACGGCCCCGTCAGCGCCAGCGTCGCCGCGCAGGCCAGCAGTCCCGGGGACAGGGAAGCCGACAGCCGGTCGCCCACGGCCCGGTTGCCGACCTGGTCGTGGGTCTGGGAATAGCCGAGGAAGCGGTGGGCCGGGGTGCGGCGGCGGTCCACCGGGCGGCCGTGGGAGCGGCCCCGGAAGGAGGACCAGGTGCCGTCGTGGAAGAACCCCCGGGTCAGGGTCTTGGCCACCGCCGCCAGCGGGGCGGCGGCGAAGTCGGCGTAGTAGCCCTGGGATTCGCCGGTCAGCGCGGTGTGCAGGGCATGGTGGAAGTCGTCGTTCCACTGCGCGTGCACACCGAGACCGCCCGAGGGCCGCGGTGTGGTCAGGCGCGGGTCGCACCGGTCGGACTCGGCGATCAGGAACAGCGGCCGCGCCGACTCGGCGGCCAGCGCGTCCACCGCCGCCGAGAGCTCCTCCAGGAAGGACAGCGCCCGCCCGTCGGCCAGCGCGTGCACCGCGTCCAGCCGCAGCCCGTCGATCCGGTAGTCCCGCAGCCAGGCCAGGGCGCTGCCGACCAGGTACGCCCGCACCTCGTCCGAGCCCGGCGCGTCCAGGTTCACCGCCGCGCCCCAGGGCGTGTGGTGGGTGTCGGTGAAGTACGGTCCGAAGGCGGGGAGGTGGTTCCCGGAGGGGCCCAGGTGGTTGTGGACCACGTCCAGCACCACCCCCAGCCCCGCCGCGTGCGCCGCCTCCACGAACCGGGCCAGCCCCGCCGGACCCCCGTACGGCTCGTGCACCGCCCAGGGCGCCACCCCGTCGTAGCCCCAGCCGTGCCGGCCGGGGAAGGGACAGACCGGCATGAGCTCCACGTGCGTCACGCCCAGCGAGGTCAGGTGCCCCAGCCGGGCGGCCGCGGCGTCGAAGGTGCCCTCGGGGGTGAACGTGCCGACGTGCAGCTCGTACAGCACCGCGTCCTGGAGCGGGAGGTGCGGGGGCGCGGTACGGGGGGTGAGGGGCTCGAAGTCGACCACGGCGGAGAGGCCCTCGGTCCCGTCCGGCAGCCGCCGCCCGCGCGGGTCCGGGCGCACCACCGGATCGTCGCCGAGCACGAACCCGTACCGGTCGCCGTCGGCCGCCGGGGCCTCGACCGTCCACCAGCCCGTGCGGCCGGGAGCCGGGTCGGGCGTCATCTCGTAGGCGGAGTCGTTCAGTCGCAGGGCGACCCGACCTGTCAGCGGTGCCCACACCTCGAACTGCACGGACGGTCCCCTTGTCCTCGGCCGACGTGGCATGCGTATCGTGCCCATCATTCAGGGCCTCCCGGGGGAGTTCTGGACACTCCGCACCCGACGGGCCGACAATCACCCTTTGAATCCTCCCCTCACTCCGGAGGGGATTCCCGGCTCACTTCGCCGGGCACCGTACGGGGGCCCGGTCTTACGAGATCAGCGCCGGCCGGGTTGAGACCAGCCCGGACGAGCATCACGCGGGCGGAGTTCTTGTCCCTCGGGGACATCGCTCCACACGCCATGCAGGTGAAGGTCCTTTCGGAGAGGGGGAGTGCGTGCTTGGTTCTCGCTCCGCACCGTGCGCAATCCATGGTGGTGTGCGCGGGGTGGACCAGGTGGACCGTCCGGCCATACTTGCAGGCCATCTCCACCAGTGCCGCCTTCGTCGCCGCGATGGCGGCGTCGGCGGCCTTGCGGGCCATCGCCGTCTTCGCGAGGAACTTCGGGCGGAAGTCCTCCACCGCGATCGCGTCGTGATCGAGGACCACGCGCTTGGCCCACTTGCGGGCGGTGTCCTGACGCCGGCGGGCGATCGCCCTGGACGACTTCGCGGCCCGGGCGCGGGCCTTGCGGTACCCACCGCTGTCCGGCCGGTTCCTCGGCGTCGCGCGTCGGGCCATCATCCGCTGGTAGCGGGCCAGGCGCTGCGCAGCCTTCTTGCCGTGCTCGCCGTGGGGCAGGTCGTGGGCGTCGGAGGTCGTGGTCGCGATCTCCTTCACTCCCCAGTCGATGCCGATGACCCGACCCGTGGAGGGGAGCGGCTCGATGGGGGAGACGACGACGAAAGAGGCGTACCAGTGGCCGAGAGCATCCCGGTACACCCGCACCGACGACGGCGCGGAGGGCAGCCCCCGCGACCACACCACGGTCAAGGCGATCCCGCCCGCCAGATGCAGACGGCCTTCCTTCAGCCGGAAGCCCCGGGTCGTGTAGTTCAGACTCGGCCGAGCTTCGCGCTTGCGCTTCATGCGTGGCATCCCGGCGCGCTGCCGTGCGGGCAGCCCGCCCTTGGCGTCCGCCATCGCCTTCGCGCGAGACTTGGCGAAATCCCTGATGGTCTGCTGCTGAGGGACCGAGGCGCCTTCCCGCAGCCAGGCCATCGCCCCGCGGGCCTCGGTCAGCAGCTTGTCCAGCCGCGCCGGACCACACGTCGCGCCCTGCCCGGTCGCCTTGTTGGCCGCGTGGACCTTGCGCGACATCGCCACGCACTCGTTCCACACCCAGCGACACCGCGCCCACTCCTGCTCGAGGCAGGCGAGTGCGCCGGACGAGACCCGCAGTCGGAAGGTGTACCGGGCGAGCCCGGAACGCCCACCGGCTAACGTTGTGCTCGTCATGGCCGCAACGTAGCAAGTGGCACTGACATCGGAAGAAGGCACCGGCCAAGCAGATGTGCAGCGAACTTCCTGGGAGATTCCGGTGACGTCGAGTTTCGAGTTCCCCGCCTTCCCCGTCCCGCGCGTGTCCGACGCGGAGCGGGACCGGGCGCTGGGCCAGCTCAGGGAGGGCGCGGCCCTCGGGAGGCTGTCGCACGACACCTTCCTGCGCCGGATGGAACTCGCGCTGGTCGCCCGTCGCTCCGAGGACCTGGCCGTGCTCCTGGCCGACCTGCAGACCCGCGAGGGCCCGCTCGGCCCCGAAAGCCCCTGGACCCACCGGCTGTTCGGCTGGGTGGGCCGCGCCTCGGCCGTGTCGGTGGGGGTCCGGCGGGCCTGGCAGGCCGAGCGGCTCCCGAAGCTGCTGCTCCCGCATCCCGCCGCCGGCCCGCTGCGGATCGGCCGCGACCCGGGCAACGGGCTGCGCCTGACCCACGACACCGTCTCGCGGGCGCACGCAGAGCTGAGCCTGCGGGACGGGGTCTGGCTGCTCAGGGACCTCGGCTCCACGAACGGCACCACCGTCAACGGGCGCCGGGTCACGGGGGTGGCCATGGTGCGGGTGGGGGACCAGGTCGGGTTCGGGAAGATGACCTTCAGGCTGTCGGCGGGCTGAGCCCGAGGCCGCCGGGCGGTGGGCAGCGGGTGGTGGGCCGGGGGCAGGATGTCTTCCCATGGACCACGACTCTCCCGCCCCCGATGTCGCCCCGGCCACCGACACCGCCCCGGCCACCGACACCGCCCCGGCCCCCGACACCGCCCCGGCCCTCGGCACCGCCCCGGCCTCCGACGTCGCCCCGGCCCCCGACACCGCCCCGGCCGCCTCCGGCGCCCGTGTCCGGTTCGTGCGGCCGTCGGACCTGCCCCGGCTTGTCGAGCTCGTCCACGAGCACGTCGCCTATGAGAAGGCGGCTCCCCGGCCGCCCGGCCTCGCCGAACGCCTCGCACCCCGGCTGTTCGCCGAGGACGCCCGCCTCTGGGTGCTGCTCGCCGAGACCCCCGACGGCACGGTCGCCGGATACGCGGCCTGCTCGGAGGAGTTCGCCTTCTGGGACGCCTCCCCCTACCTCCACATGGACTGCCTCTACCTGGCGCAGGACGCCCGCGGCCACGGCCTGGGCGCCGCCCTGACGGCGGCCGTGGCGGACCTCGCCCGCGCACGCGGCCTCGACCACGTCGAATGGCAGACCCCCGACTGGAACGAGGGCGCGATCCGCTTCTACGACCGCCTCGGCGCCGCCGGCCGGGCCAAGCGCCGCTACTCCTGGCCCGTCTGAAGGCACCGGCGGGCGGCGAGGACCGTCCGGGCCTGGTGCTCCACCTGCGTGGCCACCGGCACCCGGCGGGCCCGGAACCGCGCCGAGAACTCCTCGCACCACCCCGTCACCAGCCCGTCCAGGCCCGCGGCCGCCGGATGCCCCTGAGCCCGCACCACCCGCAGCAGCATCGCGGCGGCGCGCAGCGTCAGGCGCCGCCCGAAGGCGTCGACGCTGGCCAGGGCGGCCGTGGTCGCCCCGGCCGGCTCCCCGGAGCCCGTCCAGGCGGCGGTGACCTGCGGGATCAGCCGCAGCGTCCAGTCCACCGCCCGCAGCAGCGCGGCGCAGTCCCGGTCCGCCGCCCCGACCCCCTCGCGCAGCTCCGCGACCCGGGCCGCCTCCCCGTCCAGCCGTCCGGCCAGTACCCGCAGGGCGGCCCGCGGGTCCGGGTGCGGGACGGGGTCGTCCACCAGGTCGGACGCCCACATGGGCACCTCCACGATCGCGGTCGTGGTCCCCCGGTGGCACCAGGTGCTCAGCCGGGTGTCCTCGGAGTGCGACCCCATCACCCCCGCGTCCGGCATCACGAAGATCCCCGGGCCGGGGGAGGCCCACCCGGACGCGTCGGAGGCCCCGGTCTCCACCGGGATCCGCAGCTCGGCGGCCGACTTCCCGAACGGCTCGGCCAGCCCGGGCAGGTCCCGGGTGAGCTGCACCCACGAGCCGCCGAGGTCGGTCCCGTGCAGGGACACCTGGAGCACGGGACGCAGCTCGTCGATGAGCCCGGTCAGCGCGCGGGACTCGGGCGGGAGCCGGTCCGGCGGGAGCAACGACGGCGCCCACTCCGGCTGTTCGGGGCCGGGCGGACGGTAGAAGTGCCGGTGGTAGTCGAGCAGCGAGACCGGGCGGGGGGTGCGGTGCAGCGCCGCGCCGTCGGGGTCGGCGCAGAGCAGGAAGTGCCACCCCGCCTCGTCGCCCGGCCCCTCGCCCACCCGCCGCGCGAGCTCCAGCACGGTCGCCCCGCCGACGGGCTCGTTGGCGTGCGCCCCGGCGACGACCAGGACTTCACCCCCGCCGCGCCCCGCGACGGAGAGCACCCACAGGGGCCGCCCGCCCCGCGACTCCCCGACCTGGCGCAGCCGCACCCGCGCGGGGTGCTCGTCCGCCATCGCGCGGGCGGCCAGGGCGAGTTCGTGCGGGGTGGGATAACGCGCGTCACGGATGAGGCTCACCCCCATGCCATGCCCGCCACACCCCGGCCCTACTGCACCCGAACGTCTGTGCCGGTCACTCCGCCCGGACCAGCGCGGCCACGGGACCCGCCGCGAGCAGGCGCGCCAGGTCGGCCTCCCCTTCCCACGGGGCCGACGGGTCCGCCCCCCGGGCCGGGAGCCACCGGCCCGGCGGGAGGGGCAGGGTGGTGCCGCGCCAGCCGCCCGATTCCGCCAGGCGGTGCGAGAGGCGGGTGGCCACCGCCACGAGGCCGCCCGGGCGGGAGTACGCCAGGCAGTGGTCGGCGGCCGGGCCCCGGGCCGTGAGGGGGGCGTAGCCCCGGAACAGGGCCGGGCGGGAGCGGCGCAGGCGCAGCAGGGTGGCCGTCAGGGCGAGTTTCTCCTCGGCGAGGGTCACCGCGGCGGCGCCCGCGTCCAGGGCGGCCAGGGCCTCCCCGGGGAACTCGGCCGGGCGGCGGTTGTCCGGGTCCACCAGGGCGCGGAACTCGGACTCGGAGCCCTGGTAGACCTCCGGCACCCCCGGCATGGTCAGGTGGAGCAGGGTCATGCCCAGCACGTTGGCCCGGGCCGCCTCCGCCAGGTGCGGCGGCAGCTCCAGCGGGCCCGCGGGGACGAGGTCCGCGACGGCGGCCTCGTACGCCTCGTCGGGGTCGGTCCAGGAGGTGCGCAGCCCGGCTTCGCGCGCGGCCTTGAGGAGGGCCGCCGCCAGCCGGGCGGCCCGTTCGGGGACGTCGCCCAGTCCGAGCGCGCTCTGCCGGGCCGTCCAGGCCAGTTGCGGGTCGGGGCCGGCCACCGGGCCCATCGCCCGCGGTGCCTGGGACAGCGCCGCGATCCGGGCGCGGACGTCCGCGCTGCGTTTCGTGTCGTGGGTGGACAGGACCGTGCCCGCGGCGGGGTGGTCCCGTTCGCGCTCCGCGCAGTAGGCGTGGAACTCCGCCACCGCCACCGCCGGGGCCCCCGGTTCCCCGCCGACCTCCGTCGCCGACAGCAGCGGGGCCCAGCGGTAGAAGGCGCGGTCCTCCAGGGACTTGGCGCGCAGGGCCGCCGAGGTCTGGGCGAAGCGGGCCTCGAAGGCGGGGTTGCGCTGCAGGAGGGCGCGTACGCCGTCCACGGCGGCCGTCCCGGCCCGGGCGGCGGCGCGTTCCAGGGTCCGCGGGCCGGGGCCCGGACCGCCGGGGTAGGTGCGGTAGACGGGTGAGGCGAGCAGCAACTCGCGGACGGCCGGGGCGATGTGCGGCCCGGCCCAGCGTTCCAGGGTGGCCAGTTCGGCGGCCAGGTCGCCGGTCAGGACCTCGCGGGCGGCCGTCGCGGCGATGTCCTCCCAGGCCGGGGCGTTCGTCGACTCCCCGTACGTCCGGGCCAGTTCACCGGCTCCCGCCGCGTCCGTGAACACCCCGTCCACCCGGTGCAGCGCGTCGTAGCCGGTCGTGCCGGCCACCGGCCAGGACGGCGGCAGGCGTTCGTCGCGGGCCAGGATCTTCTCCACGACCACCCAGCAGCGCGGCCCGGCCGCCGCCCGCAGCCGCCGCAGGTACTCCTCGGGGTCGGCCAGCCCGTCCACGTGGTCGACGCGCAGGCCCGCCACCACCCCGTCCCGGACCAGCTGCAGCACCTTGGCGTGGGTGGCGGCGAAGACGGCGGGGTCCTCCACCCTGACCCCGATCAGGTCCGAAATGGTAAAGAAGCGCCGGTAGTTGAGGGAGGTGCGGGCCTCGCGCCACCAGGCGGGCCGGTACCACTGCGCGGCCAGCAGCCGCGGCAGCGGGAGGCCGGCGGTGCCCGCGCGCAGCGGGAACGCGTGGTCCCCGCAGCGCAGCAGGCCCGCCCCCGCGTCCACCGTGAAGGGCGCGTCGGGATCCGCGAGCACCGGCAGCAGGAGCTGCCCGCCGCCCGCCTCCCAGTCGATGTCGAACCACCTGGCGTAGGGCGACCCCGGCCCCTCCCGCAGCACCTCCCACAGGGGCCGGTTCAGCCGCAGCGGCGACGGCAGCGCCATGTGGTTGGGGACGATGTCGAGCACCAGCGCGAGCCCCCGCCGCCGCGCGGCGGCGGCCAGGGCGCGCAGGCCGCGTTCGCCGCCGAGCTCCTCCCGCACCCGGCCGTGGTCGGTGACGTCGTACCCGTGGGCCGAGCCGGGCACGGCCTCCAGGACGGGGGACAGGTGCAGGTGCGACACGCCGAGGGAGGCGAGGTACGGCAGGGCCGCTCCCGCCGCCGCGAAGGAGAACGCGGGCGTCAGCTGGAGACGGTACGTCGACGCCGGGACGACGGCTGTCTGAACGTCGGATTCCGATTGGCTGATTGAATACCGCTGGCTCATGAGAACGTACGTACCCAGCCCGCGTGATTCCGTGCCATGACCCAATGCATCCGGGTGACTGCGCCGCGTTAGTGTCGATCAAGTGGTGTCAACCCTCAGTACGTACCGAAGCGTCATCGCCCTGACCGGGCCCCTCCTCCCCGTCGTCTCGTTCTTCGCCCGACTGCCCGTCGCGATGTCCCAGTTCGGGAGCGTCCTGCTGGTGTCCGAGACCAGCGGCTCCCTCGCCACCGCGGGCATCGTCGGCGGCACCCTCTCCGCCGGCCAGGTGGTCTTCGGGCCCGTCCTGGGGCGGCTCGCCGACCGGCACGGGCAGCGCCCCGTCGTCCTCGCCGCGGCGGCGGTCAACGCCCTGGCCACCGCCGCCCTCGTCGCCGGGGCCCTCACGGGCCTGGCCACCCCCGCGCTCGCCGCCGTCGGAGCCGTCGCCGGGGCCTCCGTACCGCTGATCGGGCCGCTCGCCCGGACCCGCTCCGTGGCGCTCGCGCACCGGGCGAAGGCCGGCGAGGGGGTGGTGGGGGCCGTGCACTCGCTGGAGGGCACCCTCGACGAGGTCTCCTTCGTCTTCGGCCCGGCCCTCGTCGGCCTGGCCGCCCTCGTCCTGCACCCGGCGGTCGCCCTCGGCGGGGCGGCCGCCCTCGTCGCCGTCTTCGGCACCGCCTACGCCCTGCACCCGACCGCCGCCGTCACGGCCGCGGGACCCGCCCGGACCCGCGCCGAGGGCGTACGGGCGCCCCGCCAGCCCCGGGTGGTCCACGCCGTCCGGGCCTCCCTCGCCCTCCAGGGCGCCATGTTCGGCGCCTGCCAGGCCGGAATCGCCGCCCTCACCGCACGGTTGGGCGTGCCCGGGCAGGCGGGCATCGTGTACGCCGCCATGGGGGTGGTCAGCGCCGGTGTGGGCCTCGCCCTCGGTGCGCTGCCCGCCCGCTTCGGGCTGCGGCTGCGCTGGCGGGTGGCGACGGGCGCGGCGCTGGTGCTGTCGGTGCCGCTGCTGTTCACCGGGACCCTGTGGCCGCTGTACGCGGTCGTGACCGTCCTCGGGGCCGCCTACGCCCCGCACCTGATCACCGCCTTCGCGCTCACCGAACGGGTCGTCGCGCCGTCGCGGCTGGCCGAGTCGATGGCGTTCGCGGCGAGTTCGCTGGTGGCCGGGCAGGCCGTGGCGCTGGCCGTCTCCGGGCGGCTCGCCGAGGCGCACGGGCCCGCCGGCGCCTTCGCCGTGGCCGTGGGCGCGGCCGCGCTGTGCCTGACCATCGCCCTGGTCACCCGGGTCCCGGCGGCCCGGACCCCGGCCCCGGCCGGGGAGCCCGGCGGGGTTCCCCTCAAGGCGTTCATCCCGGCCCAGCGCGCCGGGTCCGTCGAGGGCCGGGGCGCGCCGGGCAGCACCGCGGGCTACGCCGGGCGCTGAAGCACCGCGAGGCACCGGCCCGTGAGCGCCACCCGGTCCCCGGCCGCGTACTGCGGTCCGGTGCCGGGTGCCGGCACCTCTGCCCGGGCGGTGTCCACGACCAGCCGCCAGTGCGCGCCGTGCCCGGCCGGGATGGTGAACTCCTGCGGATCGGCGCCGGCGTTGAACATCAGCAGGAACGAGTCGTCGGTGATCCGCTCCCCGCGCGAGCCGGGCTCGGAGATGGCCTCCCCGTTGAGGAACACCGTCAGGGAGCGGGCGTGCTGCGCCTGCCAGTCCCGGGCCCGCATCTCCTCGCCGTGCGGGGTGAACCAGGCGATGTCGGAGAGTTCGTCGTGCGTGCCCTCGACCGGCCGGCCGTGGAAGAAGCGGCGCCGCCGGAACACCGGGTGGTCGCGGCGCAGCCACACCATCCGGCGGGTGAACTCCAGGAGCGGAGGCGGTGGTTTGCCCGGCTCGGGCCAGGTCACCCAGGACAGCTCGTTGTCCTGGCAGTAGGCGTTGTTGTTGCCGTCCTGGGAGCGGGCGAACTCGTCGCCGTGACTGAGCATGGGCACGCCCTGCGAGAGCATCAGCGTGGCGATGAAGTTGCGCATCTGCCGTTCGCGCAGCTCCAGTACCGCCGGGTCCTCGGTGGGGCCCTCCACGCCGCAGTTCCAGGACCGGTTGTGGGTCTCGCCGTCGCGGTTGCCCTCCCGGTTGGCCTCGTTGTGCTTCTCGTCGTACGAGACCAGGTCGTGCAGGGTGAAACCGTCGTGGCAGGTGGCGAAGTTGATGGAGGCCAGCGGGCGGCGGCCGTCGTCCTGGTAGAGGTCCGAGGAGCCCGTCAGCCGGCCCGCGAACTCCGCGAGGGTGCGCGGCTGTCCGCGCCACAGGTCGCGCACGGTGTCGCGGTACTTGCCGTTCCACTCGGTCCACAGCGGCGGGAAGTTGCCCACCTGGTAGCCGCCCTCGCCCAGGTCCCAGGGTTCCGCGATCAGCTTGACCTGGCTGACCACCGGGTCCTGCTGCACCAGGTCGAAGAACGAGGACAGCCGGTCGACCTCGTGGAACTGCCGGGCCAGGGTGGCCGCGAGGTCGAAGCGGAAGCCGTCCACGTGCATCTCGGTCACCCAGTAGCGCAGCGAGTCCATGATCAGCTGGAGGACGTGCGGGGAGCGCATCAGCAGGGAGTTGCCGGTGCCGGTGGTGTCCGTGTAGTGCCGGGGGTCCTCCGCGAGCCGGTAGTACGAAGCGTTGTCCAGGCCCCGGAAGGAGAGGGTGGGGCCGAGGTGGTTGCCCTCGGCGGTGTGGTTGTAGACCACGTCCAGGATCACCTCGATCCCGGCCTCGTGCAGGGCGCGCACCGCCGACTTGAACTCCAGCACCTGCTGGCCCCGGTCGCCGGAGGCGTAGCCGTTGTGCGGGGCGAAGAAGCCGATGGTGTTGTAGCCCCAGTAGTTGCTGAGCCCGTCGTTGGCGAGCCGGTGGTCGTTGACGTACTGGTGCACGGGCATCAGCTCCAGCGCCGTCACCCCCAGCTTGACCAGGTGGCCGATGACCGCCGGGTGGGCCAGCGCCCCGTAGGTGCCGCGGAGCTCCTCCGGGAGGTCGGGGTGACGCATGGTCAGGCCCTTGACGTGGGCCTCGTAGAGCACCGTGTGGTGGTACTCGTGGCGCGGCGGGCGGTCGTTGGCCCAGTCGAAGTACGGGTTCACCACGACCGAACTCATCGTGTGCGGGGCCGAGTCCAGGTCGTTGCGCGAGTCGGGGCGGCCGAAGTGGTAGCCGTAGACCTCCTCGCCCCAGGCGATCCGCCCGCTGACGGCGCGGGCGTACGGGTCCAGCAGCAGCTTCGCCGCGTTGCAGCGCAGCCCGCGCTCGGGCTCGTACGGGCCGTGCACCCGGAACCCGTACCGCTGGCCGGGCATCACCCCGGGGAGGTAGGCGTGCCGGACGAAGGCGTCCGTCTCGCGGAGCTCGACGGCGGTCTCGGAGCCGTCGTCGTGCAGCAGGCACAGCTCGATGCGGCGCGCGGCTTCGGAGTAGACCGCGAAATTGGTGCCGGCGCCGTCGTACGTGGCACCCAGCGGATACGCCTGTCCCGGCCAGACCTGCATCAGCAACGACTCTTCCCATTCCGGTCCGGTCGGTCCGGCGCGGATCACGCCTCTGCCGAATCTTCCCCGAAAGAGGCTCCGCACGCGTGGACTTGGGATGCTCCTGCCGGGTGAACCGGAGAGCTGATATGCGGATCGACGGACCGTCCGGGCATCACATAATGGTCTGACGGACAGTCGGGCGGGGTGGGCGTGATCACCTCGGCCGGCTTCGGGCTGCATCGGGCATCGCGCGCGGAGTACCCTTCCGTGATCACTGGAGACGGGCGTCCGGACGCAGAAGGCGGTGCACGAGTGAGCTCGGGAGGTCTGGAGCTGCCCCCTGGTGACAGCGGTCAGGAGGGCGGCCCGGCGGACGCCCCAGGCGGTGTGCCGGGGGCCGCGGCGGCGGTGTCGCCGGCCCAGCCGGCGGCCGGGGAGGGGCGCGCCGGGGCGGAGCTGGACTGGAGCGCCGAGGCGTGGAGCGAGGTCCGCACCCGGGCCCAGCGCGCGGGGCGTGCGTACATCTGGCTGAACCTCATCGAGCAGCGGCTGCGCTCGGTGGTCGGCGCCGTCCTGCGGCCCGTCTACGAGCCCGTGCACGGCGGCGACGACTGGGTGGTCGCGGCCGCCGGCCCCGCCGGGCAGGAGTGGGTGCAGCGGGCGGTGGCGGTGCGCGAGGTCAGCCGGCGCAAGGGCTACCTCCTCGACCCGGCCGACGACAACGTGCTGAGCTTCCTGACGCTGCCGCAGCTGCGCGAGCTGATGGTCCAGCACTGGCCGTGCTTCGAGCCGTACTTCGACGACCGGCGCGAGATCGAGCTGGCCCTGGACGAGCTGGAGGTCACGCGCAACGTGGTGTCCCGCAACCGGGCGCTGTCGCGGGCGGTGCTGGAGCAGGCGGAGCGCGCGTCGGCGCGGCTGCTGGAGGTGCTGGGGGCCGGCTCGGGCAGCCCCTCGGCGGACCGGCTGCCGATCGACGCCGTCGAGGACCTGGTGGGCGACCGGTACGCGGACGTGATCTCCGTCCATCCGGACCGGGTGCGGCTGCAGCGGCAGCTGCCGGCGGAGGACCTGTTCGGCGGGGCGCGGCGGCTCGACGCGATCGGCATAGGCCTCAACCTGCTGGTGCAGAACTTCTCGGGCCGCCGGCTGGTCCGGCTGTCGGAGGCGGGCTGCCGGGTGCGGCTGCTGTTCCTGAACCCGGCGAGCAGCGCGGTCAAGCGGCGCGAGCGCGAGCTGGGGCTGCGCAAGGGCGAGCTGAGCCGCTCGGTGGAGATGAACATCCTGCACGTGCGCCGGGTGCGGGCGGGCCTGAAGGACCCCTCGCGCTTCGACATCCACGTCTTCGACGAGACCCCCCGCTTCACCGCCTACCTGGTGGAGGGGGAGTCCTCGGGGATCGCGGTGGTGCAGTCCTACCTGCGGCGGGCCCGGGGCATGGAGGCGCCGGTGCTGGTGCTGCGCGGCGGCGGCCGGGGGGTTCCCAAGGACGCGGACCACGGGCTGTTCCAGACCTACCGGGAGGAGTTCGAGTCGGTCTGGGAGGACTCCCGCCCGGTGTCCTGAGCCCGGCCCCCGGGGGTGGCCGCGTCCGGTGTCAGTGCCTCGTGGCAGGCTGAAACGCGTTGACCGGACATACGGGGGAGGGTGCGTCATGGAGGCGTGGCACGGGGGAGTGCGCGGCGGGTCGGGCCAGGAGGCGGCGGGCGCCGGGGCGGGAGCCGTCCGATGAGCTGGCTCAGCGGGCCGCTGGTGGCCTTCGACCTGGAGACCACCGGGACCGACGTGGAGAGCGACCGGATCGTGACGGCGGCGGTCGTGCGGCTGGACGCGGACGGGGCCGTCGCGGGGGAGCGGACCTGGCTGCTGGATCCCGGGGTGGCCATACCGGAGCAGGCGTCGGCGATCCACGGCATATCGACGGAGCACGCCCGGGCGCACGGGGTGCCCGCCGCGTCCGCCGTCGAGGAGATCGCGCGGACGGTGGCCGGGGCGCTGCGGCTCGGGACGCCCCTGGTGGTGATGAACGCGCGCTACGACCTGTCCCTGCTGGACCGGGAGTGCCGGCGCCACGGGGTCGCGTCGGTCAGCGAGCGCCTCGGCGGCGCGCCGTGGCCCGTCATCGATCCGCTGGTGATCGACAAGCACGTGGACAAGTACCGCAAGGGCAAGCGCGCCCTGCACGCGCTGTGCGACCACTACGGGGTGGCGCTGGACGACGCGCACGACGCGCGGGCGGACGCCCTGGCCGCCGCCCGCGTGGTACGGCGCATGGCGGAGCGGCACCGGCCGGTCGGCCTGATGCCGCTGGCGGACCTGCACGACCTCCAGGTCCGCGCCGCGGCCGAGCAGTCCGTCTCGCTCCAGGCCTACCTGCGCCGCACCGCCGACCCGTCGGCGGTCGTCGAGCCGGCCTGGCCGCTCATACCCCGGGGGCGCTGACCGCCGGGGCCGGCCCTCCCGCGGTCACGGCCGGGGCCCGTCGCCGGGCGCGGGGGGTTCGCGGTATTCGACGTGGATGTCGCGCCGGCGGGCGTCGCAGGGCACGTACGCGCAGTAGTGGCGGTGCCGGTAGGCGCGGTCCGGGTAGGGGTCGACGTACGCGGGGCCGTTGCGGGCGACGTCCAGGAAGGCCGCGGCGCCCAGCCGGAAGGTCCTGGCGCTGCCCGTCATGAACAGGGTCTCGGCGTGGACGTGCTGGTGGAACCGGTCCCGGTTGTCCGGGCGGTGCAGGGACGCGTACTCCTCCTCGGCGGGCTCGGCGAGCGACAGCTCCACGGTCCGCGGGCGGCCGGGGGAGAGCCGGCCCCGCAGCTCCTTCCAGCGGGAGGGCGCCAACTGCAGGGAGTGGTGCAGCAGGACGAGGTCCAGCCGCCCGGAGCCGGCGGGCGGGGCGGTGCCGCGCAGCGGCAGGTGGACCAGGGAGCGCGGCGAGCCGGCCGCCAGGGTCCACAGCCCCGCCATGAGCAGGGCCGCGTCCCGGTCGACGTGGGCGTTCAGCCACCAGGCGTCGTCGAAGAGGGCGGCGTGCTCCGGCGGGCGGGCCGGCCGGACGACCTGGAAGGTCCCGGCCCCGCGCCGCGCCTCGTGGACGGTCAGCCGCAGCTTCACGTCCACTAGAACGGGTACCAGCGCACTTCGGGGTCCCCGTCGCGCAGGGAGGCCACGCGGCGGCGGAACTCGGCCAGGGCCTTGGGGTTGGCCGGGGCGTGCTGGGCGACCCAGGCGCAGCTGGCCGTCTCGCGGGCGCCGCGCAGCAGGGCGCAGCCCTCCCAGGCGCGGACGTCCCAGCCGTAGGCGCCGGTGAAGGCGTCGTAGTCGGCCGCGGGGAGCCCGTAGCGGTCGCGGGACAGGGCCATCACCACCAGGTCGTGCTCGCGCAGGTCCGCCGAGACCGTCTCCAGGTCGACCAGGACCGGCCCGTCCGGGCCGACGTGGACGTTGCGGGGCAGGGCGTCGCCGTGGATCGGACCCGGGGCCAGGTGCGGGGTGAGGGCGGCGACCTGCCCGGCGTAGGCGTCGCGGCGGTCCCGCAGGTAGGCCGCGTCCTCGGGGTCGACGGCCGTCCCGGCCAGCCGCAGCCAGCGTTCGACCCCGCCGAGGAGGTCCCGGGCGGGGAGTGCGAAGGGCGGGGCGGGCAGCGCGTGCAGGGGCCGCAGGAGCGCCGCGAGGTCCGCGGGGCCGGCCGGGCGGAGCGCGTCGGGGAGCCGGTGCCAGAGGGTCACCGGGTGCCCGCCGGCCAGCCGCGGCTCCGGCTCGGCCGCGCGGACCGCCGGGATCCCGGCGGTCGCGAGCCAGTCGGCGACCGCCAGTTCGCGTTCGGCCCGCTCCAGCAGCCCGGCCTCCCGGCCGACCTTGACGACCAGGTCCCCGAGGGCGAAGACGGCGTTCTCGCCGTAGGCGAGCAGCTCGGCCGGTCCCGTGAGACCCGCCTGCGTCAGTACGTCCCTGGCCCGTGCCTCGTCCATGCGCTCGTCTCGTCCTTCGCCGGCTGGTCGCGGTGGTGATCGTGATGGTGATCGTGGATGCGCCAAGTCTCCCATTGCGTGGCCTGCGGGGGCCCGGTCCGCGGGAATGAGATTGCACGAGACGTATCGTCTCGCTGGGGTCGTCCACATGACCACAGCCGGAACCGCCCACATCGCCATGTTCTCCATCGCCGCCCCCGGGCACGTGAACCCGAGCATCGAAGTGATCCGGGAACTCGTCGCACGGGGCCACCGCGTCAGCTACGCCATCCCCGCCGCCTTCGCCGACCAGGTCGCCGAGACCGGCGCCACCCCCGTGGTCTGGACGTCCGTCCTGCCCACCGAGGACGAGCCGGACGCCTGGGGCACCGAGCTCGTCGACCACCTCGAACCCTTCCTGGACGACGCCGTGCAGTCGCTCCCGCAGCTCGCGGCAGCCTTCGAAGGCGACGTACCGGACCTCGTCATCCACGACATCACCTCCTACGCGGCGCGCGTCCTCGCCCACCGCTGGGAGGTCCCCGCGATCTCCCTCTCGCCGAACCTGGTGGCCTGGGAGGGCTACGAGGAGGAGGTGGGCGCCCCCATGACCGCCGGACTGCGCGCGAGCGACCGCGGCAAGGCCTACCACGCCCGCTTCCGCGCCTGGCTGGACGAGAACGGCATCGCGCAGGACGCGGACTCCTTCGTCGGCCGGCCGCGGCGCAGCGTCGTGCTGATCCCGCGCGCCCTCCAGCCGCACGCCGACCGGGTCGACCCGGCCGTCCACACCTTCGTCGGGGCCTGCCAGGGCGACCGCGGCGCCACCCAGGGCACCTGGCAGCGGCCGGCCGGCGCCGAGGGGAAGAAGGTCCTGCTGGTCTCGCTCGGATCCACCTTCACCAAGCAGCCCGCCTTCTACCGCGCCTGCGCCGAGGCCTTCGGGGACCTGCCCGACTGGCACGTCGTCCTGCAGATCGGCAGGTTCACCGACGAGGCCGAACTGGGGGAGCTCCCCGCGAACGTGGAGGTCCACCGCTGGGTCCCCCAGCTGGACGTCCTCCGGCAGGCCGACGCCTTCGTCACCCACGCCGGCGCGGGCGGCAGCCAGGAGGGCCTGGCCACCGGGACCCCGATGGTCGCGGTCCCGCAGGCCGTCGACCAGTTCGGCAACGCCGACATGCTGGCCTCCCTCGGGGTGGCGCGGCACGTCCCGATGGAGGAGGCCGACGCCGCCACCCTGCGCGAGGCCGTCCTCGGCCTGCTCGCCGACCCGCAGGTCGCCGTGCGCGCCGGGGAGATCCGGGCGCAGATGGCCGGCGAGGGCGGCACCCGGCAGGCCGCCGACCTCATCGAGGGCGCGCTGCCGCGGCGGAAGTAGGGTGCGGTCATGACCAGGAGACCGGACCCCGCCAAGAAGTACGCGGCGCTGCTGCGCGGCATCAACGTCGGGGGGAAGAAGAAGGTCCCCATGGCGGAACTGCGTTCCGTGCTGGAGGGGCTCGGGCACGGCGACGTGCGGACCTACCTGCAGAGCGGCAACGCCGTCTTCAGCAGCGCGAGCCGGGACCCCGCGGCCCTCGCCCGGGAGCTGGAAGCGGCCGTCGAGGCCCGCTTCGGCTTCCCGGTGAAGGTCCTGGTGGTCGACGGCGCGTACCTGCGCGCGGTCGCCGAGGCCTGCCCGTTCCCCGCGGCCGAGCTGGAGGGCCGGCAGCTGCACGCCACCTTCTTCTCGGAGCAGCCCGCACCGGAACGCTTCGCGGCGTTCGACCCGGCCGCCTACCTCCCCGAGGAGTACCGCCTGGGCGACCGCGTCCTCTACCTCTACGCCCCCGGCGGGCTGGGCAGCTCCGAACTGGGCGCGGCCCTCCACAGGCCGGCCGTCCTCAAGGGCGTCGACGCGACCACCCGCAACTGGAACACGGTCGTCAAACTGGTCGAACTGACCGCCGGCTAGGGGCGCTCGCGGTCCTGCGGGACGGCCCGGTGGGCCCCCGCCGCGCGCCGTGTGCCAGGCTCTCGGTATGCGTTACATCATCATCGGCGCCGGAGCGGTCGGCGCGACCATCGGGGGACGGCTCGCGGAAACCGGCCGGGAGGTCGTCCTCGTCGCACGCGGCCCGCACGCCGAGGCGCTGCGCACGAAGGGGCTGCGGCTCACCACCGCCGACGGGGAGCGCGTCCACCGCCTCCCCGTGGCCACGCACCCCGACGACCTCGGCGCACTGCGCCCCGACGACGTCCTGGTGCTGACCGTCAAGACGCAGGACGCCGTCGCCGCCCTCGACACCTGGGGCGCCGCCGAGGTCGCCGGAGGCGGCACCGCCGCCCAGCGGCTGCCGCTGCTGTGCGCCCAGAACGGCGTGGAGAGCGAGCGCCTCGCCCTGCGCCGCTTCGCCCGCGTCTACGGGGTCTGCCTCTGGCTCCCCGCCACCTTCCTGGAGCCCGGCGTGGTCTCGGCGCTCTGCACCCCGCTCACCGGCATCCTCCACCTCGGGCGGGCCGCCGGCGGCTCCGACGAACGGATCCGGGCCGTCGCCGCCGACCTGGAGGCCTCCGGCTTCGAGGCACCCGTCGTCGAGGACGTGATGCGGTGGAAGTACGCCAAGCTCCTGCGCAACGTCGGCAACGCGATCCAGGTGACCACCGGCCCCGAACCCGACCCGGCCAAGGCGGCCCTGCTGCTGCGTGCCGTCCGCGAGGCCGAGGCCGCCTTCGCGGCGGCGGGCATCGGCTACACCTCCGACGCCGAACAGTCCGCGGCCCGCGACGGCAAGGTCCAAGAGCCCCCCGGCGTCCGGGGCGGCTCCTCCTGGCAGAGCCTGGCCCGCGGCACGGGCTCGGTGGAGGCCGACTACCTCAACGGCGAGATCGCCCTGCTGGGCCGCCTCCACGGCGTCCCCACCCCGGTGAACGAGGTCCTGCGCCACGCCGCGAACATCTTCGCCCGCGAGGCCCTGCCGCCGGGAGCCATGTCCATCACCGACCTCACGGCACTGGCCGACGAGGCCGCAGGGCGGGGATAGCCCGGCCTGTGGGCTGACCTATATTGTTCTGGAACCTTAAGGGCTTTCAGAGATCAATTGCCTGAAGATGATCGCTCAGACGCGGTCGATGACGCCACGCACCATCGTTCCACCGTGCAGTGGCGCCTTTCGCGTGCGGAGCGTTCGGCTCGGTGCTGCCTCGCGGATGAGCAGAACAACTTGACGAACGGCTTGAATGTGCAGAACGGACTGGCCCGAGGTGCCACCATCACGGGCGAACCCCACAACCAGGGACCAGGGTCTGTCGGACTCTCCGTGGTCATCCCCGCCTACCGGGAAGAGGAGCGGCTCGCCCCGACCCTGGAGCTGGTCCGGGACTACCTCGACGAGCACGTGGGCAGCGGCCGGGCCGACTGGGAGATCATCGTAGTCGACGACGGTTCCCCGGACCGGACCGCCGCCATCGCGCTCAAGGCCGGGGCCGACGAGCCCCGCATCCGGCTCGTCCAGTCGGAGGAGAACCGGGGCAAGGGCAGCGCCCTGCGCCTGGGCGTCCGCGCCTCCCTCGGCCGCCGCGTACTGATCATGGACGCCGACCTGGCGACCCCCATAGAAGAACTCGCCCGCCTGGAACAGGCGCTTGCCGACAACCCGTCCCTGGACGCGGCCATCGGTTCCCGCGCCCACCGCGACTCCGCCATCGAGCGCCAGCAGAGCGTGCTGCGCGAGGTCCTCGGCTGGGTCGGCAACCGGGTCATCCGGCTGGTGGCCGTACGCGGCATCCGCGACACGCAGTGCGGGTTCAAGCTGTTCGACGGGGACCAGGCCCGGGCCGCGTTCGGCGCCGCCCGGCTCGACGGCTGGGCCATCGACGTCGAGATCCTCCAGTACTACCGCCGCAAGGGCTGGCCCGTCGCCGAAGTACCCGTCCGCTGGGCCCACCAGGACGGCTCCAAGGTGCAGCTGCTGGACTACCTGCGCACCCTCGGCGAGCTGATGCGGCTGAACGCGGGCGGTCTCGCCGTCGCCGGCCTCTACCTCCTGGCCTCCCTCTACCTCTACAAGGGCCTCTGGACGGACCTGGACGGGTCGATCCTGGCCCACTCCCTCCAGGACCAGAACCAGTGGGAGTGGTTCTTCGGCGTGACGGCCGACAACATCTCCCACCTGCGCAACCCGTTGTTCACCGACCTCCAGAACATGCCGGACGGCGTGAACCTGATGGCGAACACGGTGATGCTCGGCCTCTCGGTGCCGATGACCCCGGTCACCCTGCTGTTCGGCCCCACCTTCGCCCTGGCGACGGTCTTCACCCTCGGCCTCACCGCGACGGCCTGGGCCTGGTACTGGCTGATCCACCGCCGGCTCACCGACAGCCGCTGGGCGGCCGCGGCCGGCGGCGCGCTGGCGGCCTTCGCGCCGCCGATGATCTCGCACGCCAACGCGCACCCCAACTTCGTCGTCCTCTTCATGATCCCGGTGATCATCGACCGGGCCCTGCGCCTGTGCGCGGGCAAGAACGTGGTCCGCGACGGCGTCCTGCTGGGACTGTTCACCGCCTACCAGATCTACCTGGGCGAGGAGCCCTTCCTCCTGGCCGCGATGGGCATGGCGATCTTCGCCCTCATCCACGCCTGCTACGACCGGGACACCGCGCGCGCCGCCGTCAAGCCGCTCGCCAAGGGCCTCGGCATCGGCGCGGCCGTCTCCATACCGCTGGTCGCCTTCCCGCTGTACTGGCAGTTCTTCGGACCGCAGAGCTACCACTCGGTGCTCCACGGCGACAACGGCGCCGGCAACCCGCTGCGCGCCCTCAGCGAGTACCCGGCGCGCTCGCTGTTCGGCGACGCCGAGACCGCGGCCAAGCTGTCGATGAACACCACCGAGCAGAACGCCTTCTACGGCTGGCCGCTGCTCGCGCTGGCCATCGGCATCACCCTGTGGATGTGGCGCCGCCCCCTCGTCCGCGCCCTCGGCCTCACCGCCGTGGTCGCGGCCGTGCTCTCCCTCGGCCCCCAGGTCGAGCTCGACAAGTTCGGCATCACGGTGCCCGCCCCGTGGCGCCTGCTGCGCCACCTCCCCTTGCTGGAGTCCGTGATCGAGAGCCGGGTGGCGATGGTCTGCGCCCCCGTCTTCGGCATGCTGCTCGCCCTCGCCCTGGACCGCATACGGGGCTTCCGCTCCGGCGACCACCGCGCGGTCGGCTACCTCGCCGTCGCCGCCGCCCTGGTCCCGATCCTGCCGCTGCCCCTGGTCACCAGGGACCGCGAGCCGGTGCCCTCCTTCATCACCGAGGGCCGCTACAAGGAGTACGTCGAGGGCGGCCGCTCGCTCGTCCCCGTGCCGCTCCCCGACCCGGGCTCCGCCGCCGCCCTGCACTGGCAGAGCAGCACGGGCTTCGGCTTCAAGCTGGCCGGCGGGTACTTCAACGGTCCCGACGGCCCCGACCGCGTCGGCATCTACGGCGCCAAGCCGCGCATGCTCTCCTCCCTCCTGAACGACGTCCGCTGGGGCACCGTCGAACCCCCGCAGGACATCACCCCGCAGATGCGCGACCAGGCCCGTGCGGACCTGGCGTACTGGAAGGCGGGCGTGCTCGTCCTGCCGGTGAACCAGCAGCGCGCGCCGGAGCTGCGCAGCACCCTCTCCGGGCTGCTGGGCCAGGAGCCGAAGCAGGTCGCCGACTGCCTGATCTGGCAGGTCGACGCCTCCTAGGCGACCGAGGGGGAACGCCCGAGGGGGGCCGCAGCACACGTGCTGCGGCCCCCCTCGCGTGTGTCCGGGCTCAGGCGGTCAGGGCGCGGAACGGGGCGCCGGCCCGGGCGGCCGTCTCGTAGCGGTGCAGGAGCAGGCGGGCCAGTTCCGGGGCCGCGCCCAGCACGTCCGCCACCACGTCCGCGCCGGCCTCGCGGGCACCCGTCACGATGCGGTCCGGGAGGAAGCCCGGAGCGACGACGTACGGGGCCACGGCCACGCGGCGGACGCCCTCGGCGCGCAGGGCGCGGACGGCGTCCTGCGTGCGGGGAAGGGCGGCGGAGGCGAACGCAGGTCGCACGGCGCACCAACCGGTGTGCCGCCACTCCCGCGCGATTTCAGCGATCACTGCGATCGCCTCCGGGTCGGAGGACCCGGCGGACGCGAGGACGACACCGGTCGTCGCGCGGTCCGCCGGGGTGAGGCCGGTACCGGCCTCGGCGAGGCGGCGCTCCAGGGAGGCCACCAGGAGGGGGTGCGGGCCCAGGACGTCCGCCACCCGGACCGTGAGGTCGGGCAGGCGGGTGGCCGACTCCGCGAGGACCGCGGGGATGTCGGCCTTGGCGTGGAAGGCCCTGGTGAGGAGCAGCGGCAGGGCCACGACCTCGCGGGCGCCCGACAGGTACAGCGAGGCCAGGGCCTGGGGGACGGTGGGACCGTCGAAGTCCAGGAAGGCCGTCTCCACCCGGAGGCCCGGCCGCAGCGACCGGACCCGCCCGACGAGGGCGTGCACGGTCGCCGCGTGCCGCGGATCGCGGCTGCCGTGGGCTATGACCAGGAGTGCGGGGGAGGACATGGGACGCTCGGATCTCAGTTCTTGACCAGCAGGCCGCGGCTGCGCAGCACCCAGCGCTCGACCGGGCTGAAGATCAGCAGGTCGATGGCGATGCCGACCACCAGGATCAGCACGATCGCCAGGAAAACACCCGGCAGGTCGATGTTGTTCCGGCCGTTCTCCAGCAGCTGGCCGAGGCCGAGGCCCAGGTCGGGGGAGCTGGCGATGATCTCGGCGGCCATCAGGGAGCGCCAGGAGAAGGCCCAGCCCTGCTTGAGGCCGGCGACGTAGCCCGGCAGGGCGGCCGGCAGGACGACGTGCCAGGCGCCGCGCAGGCCGGTGGCGCCCAGGGTGCGGCCGGCGCGCAGGAACAGCGGCGGGATCTGGTCGATGCCGGAGACGAGACCGTTGGCGATCGACGGGACGGCGCCCAGCAGGATCACCGTGTACATCATGGCGTCGTTGAGGCCGAACCAGAGCACCGCCGGGGGCACCCAGGCGACCGAGGGCAGCGACTGCAGGCCCTGGAGGATCGGGCCGATCGCGGCGCGGACGAACTTCACCCGCGCCACGAGCAGGCCCAGCGGTGTGCCGATGGCCAGGGCGAGGAGGAAGCCGAGCAGACCGCGGGAGACCGAGGTCCAGATGACCTCCAGCAGCGTGCCCTTCAGCCACATCTCGGTCAGGCTGTGCCACACCGCGGACAGCGCGGGCAGCTTGGTCTCGTCGGTGACCTTCGCCGAGACCAGGACCTGCCAGACCACCAGCACCAGGCCGACGGCCAGGAGCGGGGGCAGGACCTTCTTGGTGAGGACCTCGCGCACCGGGGTGCGGTGGGTCTGGACGGCGTCGAGCGCGTCGAGGCCGGCCTCCAGGCCGGCCAGGTCGTCGCCCTTCGCCGCCTTGGGGGTGGTGTCAGTGCTGGCCATGGCGGCGGATCTCCCCACGCAGGTGTTCAGTGATCTCGAGCGACAGTTCCGCGACGTCCGCGTCCTCGATGCGGCGCGGCTGGGGGATGTCGACGTTCCACTCCTTGGCGACCCGGCCGGGGCGGGAGGAGAGGAGGACGACGCGCTGGGCGAGGCGGACGGCCTCGCGGACGTTGTGGGTGACGAAGAGGACCGACAGGCCGGTCTCTTCCCAGATGCGGGTGAGTTCGCCGTGGAGGACGTCGCGGGTGATGGCGTCGAGGGCGGCGAAGGGCTCGTCCATCAGCAGGAGGCGGCTGTCCTGGGCGAGGGCGCGGGCGAGCGCGACGCGCTGGCGCATGCCGCCGGAGAGTTCGTGGACGCGCTTGCCGTGGGCGCCGCCGAGGCGGACCAGCTCCAGCAGCCGTTCGGCCTCGGGCTTGCGGTCGGCCTTGGGCACCCCGCGCAGCCGCAGCGCCAGTTCGATGTTCTTGCCGGCCGTCAGCCAGGGGAACAGGGCGTGCTCCTGGAACATCAGCGCCGGACGGCCGCCGGGGGTCTCGATCGACCCCGCGGACGGCTTGTCCAGACCCGCGACCAGGTTCAGCAGGGTGGACTTGCCACACCCCGATGCCCCCAGGAGGGTGACGAACTCGCCGGGAGCGACATCGAGGCTGATGTCGTCCAGGACGAGCTGCGATCCGGCCGGGCCGGAGAAGGACTTCGAGACGTGCTCGATGCGGGCGGCGTGCGTCTGCTCCGCAGCCGCGCCCTCGGCAGCCTTGGCGAGCATGGTGGCCATGGTCGTCACCTCCTGGGATTGCTGGACTACGGGGTTACTTGGCGCCGAGGCCGGCGTCGGAGACCTGGGGCTTGCCGGCGGCCTTGAGGACCTTGTTGAGGAGGGTCAGGTCGTAGATGCCGGTGAGGTCGGGCTTGTCCAGGAGCTTGGCCTTGACGGCCCAGTCGGACTGCGTCTTCAGCGTCGAGGCCAGCGGGTCGTCGGTGACCGCGATGCTCGGCCACGCCGGGTCGATGACCTTCGGGTCCAGCCCCTTGCCGGTGTCGGCCTGCAGCTTGGCGTTGGCGGAGGCCTTGGCCTTGTCCTGGTTGGCGTGGATCCACTCGTTGGTCTTCACCGTGCCGCGCAGCACGGCCTCGACCACGTCCGGGTGCTCCTTGAGGAACTTCTGCGACACGATGACGTTCGTGATCACGAACTTGTTCTGGGGCCACAGGCTGCCCTCGTCGAGGAGGACGGAGCCGCCCTCGGAGACGAGCTTGGAGGCGGTGGGCTCGGGGACCCAGGCGCCGTCGATGGAGCCCTGCTTGAAGGCGTCGGGGGTGACCTTGTTGTCGGTGCG
>NZ_JBHVUQ010000100.1:0-27377 GCF_042884105.1 Streptomyces sp. NPDC058157 | reverse complement strand
GGCTCCAGCTTTGCCGGTCCCGTCCGCGAGGCCACCGGCGGAAACGCGGGCGACACCGGGAAACCCGGCGGCGAGCGACCGGAAAGCGGCGGCGGGGGTGGCGGCGGAACTCAGACCCACGGCGGTAGGGGTGGAGCCGCCTGCCCAGAGGACTCCAAGGCCGGCACCGACGGCAGGCCTGGTACCGGCGGCACGGGCGGCGGCGGATTCGGCGGGGGCGGTGGTGGTGGCGGCTGGCACGGTGGCGGCGGAGGCGGAGGCTGCTTCCTGGTCACCGCCGGCGCCGGCGGGCCCGGCGGCGGCGGAGGCGGCTCGAACCTCGTCCCGGCAGGCGGCACTTCCAGCCCCACCACCGGACCAGCACAGGTATCCATCACCTACAGTTCATAAACCCTCCCCCACCCGGGTTAGTACCCCTCGCGCACCTCGAAGACGCCGCTGTTCCAGTACACGGACGGCTCGTCGGCCCCGCTCGGCCAGTCGCTCTGCAGATGGCGGCGGCCGTGTCCGAGGGCTCCGACCCGGTGTGGGCTCAACCGCCCCGCCATCAGGTCGTCCGCTTCGGCGTCCGTGATCGGCAGAACGGTCCGGTACTGTGCGTCCTGTGAGGCGACCCAGTCAACGTACTCGGTGAAGACGCTCGCGAAGGCCTGCGAACAGAGGCCGCAGCGCTGGACAGAGACGATGAAATGCGAGTCGTCCTGAATCATCCTCTCGACCCGAACCCCGTCGCGGCTCTGATGGTGCGCCCGCGCCACCAGGGCGTCCTCGGCGCAGCAAGCCGCGCACCCGAAACCTGCGTGGTCACTTCCATACTGCGAACCCACGGATCCCCCCGCCGAAGCCGTCCCTGATCGGCCGTCACCATAGCAACCCGCCGGCGAATGCCGTCCAAGGAGACCCTGAGCCGGCTGCTGTCGCGCCCCGGCCTCGCACGGGGGTAAGCGCCCATCTACGCAGGTCACAGGGTGCAACAGTGCCCGATGCGGCAAGGGGGTGCGATGGCAGCCGGCTCTCAGCGGCTGTTGTCGTTCCGGACTTGAGGACTGCGTTCTCGCTCGACGATCCGCCGCTTGGGCAGTACGACGAAGCCTCGCATGTCATCACTGCGCTTGACGGTGGCGAGGACCAGGGCGAGGGCTGTGAGGCCGTACTCGACGAGGCTGCCGGTGAAGCCGCCGACGGCCCAGATCCGGGCCAGCGGGCGTTGTGCGGCGGCGACTTGGGCGAGCAGGATCTGCCCGGCGGCGCGGTCGCCGACTTCCGCTGCGGTGACCGTCACCGCGAGCAGTAGGCCGAGCGTGTCGACCACGACGTGGCGTTTGCGGCCGTTGATCAGCTTGCTGCCGTCGAAGCCGCGGCTGTCGGATCCGACGACGGCGTCCGCCTTGATGGGCTGGGAGTCGATCACACCCGCGCTCGGCTCAGGGTCCCGCCCCTCCTGCTGCCGACCGATCCCCTGCCACCAGGCCTCGCACCCGCCAAAGCCGCCGATCGGGACTCCCGTTCGATCAGCATCGCCCAAGATCGGGACGACAACAGCCACTAAGCGGCTGCAGGATGCCCGTGCCATCCAGCAGCGGAGGGTCGGCCGCGCTACCGCGACCGGTTCTGCAGACTCGCTCGCAGGAGGTGCCCGGCGCCGATTCAACTCCGTCCAGGCTCAGCGGAAAGCGGCCGTATGACGGGCGACCCAGTCGCTGAAGGATCGCGGGCCGCGGCCGAGGACCCGCTGGATGTCCGGGCTGATCCGCAGTTCGGCGGCGTTCGGAGCGGCGATGATGTCCAGGGTGGCGTCCGCGAGCTCCGACGGGACGAACCGGGTCATCGCGGCCTTGGCCTCCTCGCGGGTGAGTTCGTGGAACCGCACCGGCACGCTCAGCGCGGCGGCGACGGCTTGTGCCTGCTGGCGCGGCGTGACCGCCTGGGGTCCGGTCAGCTCCAAGACTCCGCCGACATGCCGGTCGTCCAGCAGGCAGGCCGCCGCGACCTCGGCGATGTCCGCCGGGTCCACGACCGGGACCCCCACATCGCCGAAGGGCGCGGCGACCGTCCTGTGCCTGCGGACGGACTCCGCCCAGGCCAAGGCGTTCGAGGCGAAGCCGCCCGGTCTCAGGACAGCCCACTGCAGGCCGGAGTTCCTCAACGCGTCCTCCACCGCGCGCATCGCGATCCGCGACGGACCGAGCGGTCTGGTGGCCACGCCCTGCGACGACAGCAAAACGACCCGGCGGACCCCAGCGGCCACAGCCTGGTCGATCACGTCGGCCGGCCTGGCGTCAGCAGCGTGCAGGTCGCCGGACAGCAGGAGGAACAGCGCCTTCGCCCCTTCCAGCACGGAGGCGACACCCTGCGGCTCGGCCAGGTCGGCCAGAACGTGCCGGACACCGTCCGGTACGGCCGCCGGGTGCCGCGACACCCGCCGTCACCTCCTCGCCCGCCTCGGCCAGGGCCCG
Source organism: Streptomyces sp. NPDC058157 (assembly GCF_042884105.1). NCBI lineage: Bacteria > Bacillati > Actinomycetota > Actinomycetes > Kitasatosporales > Streptomycetaceae > Streptomyces > Streptomyces sp. NPDC058157. The sequence continues at coordinate 24,921 of NZ_JBHVUQ010000100.1, read as the reverse complement.
CGTCAAAGGGCGGCCCACGTTCCCGGTAGCCCCGGTCACCACAATCATGTTCAGCTCCTTGCCAGTTGTGCGTTCCGGCAGCCGACGCTAGGAGACGGGCTTTCCTTTGGTAAGGACATACCCAGAGGTAAGCTCTGGATATGGAGGAAGGCGCGCAGCTGACGCAGGCCGAGGCCGGCACACCGTATGAGGTGCTTCACACCGACTGCCCGGCACGTGACGTGGTGGACCACGTGACCAGCAGGTGGGGGATCTGGGTGCTGATCTCCTTGCGGAACAACGACCTTCGTTTCTTCGAGCTGCGCGACGGCATTCAGGGCATCAGCGGGAAGATGCTCGCTCAGACACTGCGCGCACTGGTCCAGGACGGCCTGGTCTGGCGGGAGGTCGAGCCCACGACCCCGCCCCAGGTCACCTACGGGTTGAGCGAGTTCGGCCAGGACGTCGCCGAGCCCCTGACGGACTTGTTCGACCGGATCACCCGCCGGCTGCCGCCCGGCCAACGTCCGCCGCGACAGGGCTGAGCTCGGCGACCGGTGTGCCACTGTCGGGGCGGTGCTTGATCTGCGGCCGCACGGGCTGGTCCGTGGCAGCGGAGTGGGCACGGCTCTGCTTCGACTCGCAGGCGCTCAGCTGCGCAGGGCCGCTGCGCGTCTCCTGCGCGTCACGGACCTCCACCGCCTCATGACGGCCCCGTCCCGCACTGCGCGACGCACTGCTCCGCCTGCTTCCAGCCTCGCCCCGTGCGACGTCACCCCCTGAGCACAGCCTCGCTCGGGTCTGTCGTGGTTCGGCTCATCGCGCTGGTGGGAGCCGACCCGCATCCAGGCTGTCCGTTCTGGCCTATCTGCGGCCGGGCACGTCTGCGTGGGTGGGGGCCGGCGGCGAAGTCCCGTGGTCTTGCATGGGAGTACCGGGAACATCGTGCGGTGAGGCGCCTGCCATGCCTCTGGCGCAAAGCCATGTATCGCCCCCCGTGTCGGCGTCCGGCAGCGCGCATGACGGGATTCGACCGTGATCTCCGGGTAGGCGCGGTCCCCTGAACGAACGTGGGCGAACCTGAGGGACAGCAGGCGGCGCGCCTGCTCGCCGCCGCCGACGCGTCCGACTGCTCACCTGCGGTCCCGCCTTCCCACGGCCGGCAGGCTGGCCCGCAAGGGGTCCCAGGGCGCAGGACGGCGGTCGTTCCCGACCGCCGGCCGCGGGGCGGTCCCGGGTTTCCCTCGGGCTCCCGGCCGGCGGACGGGCGAACCGGCTGCCGGGTCATCCCGCGCGACGCGGCCCCGAGACCAACGCCGCTCCGCGGCGGCCCTCGGTGCGGGGGCGGTAGCGGGATACGGCCACCCCGGTGAGGCACAACAGGCCGCCCAGCAGGGTCAGCCAGGCGGGCACCTCCCCGAGGAGGATCCAGCTCAGGGCGACGACGATGGCCGGTACGGCGTACGTGGTCGCGCCCAGCTTTCCGGCGGGCATCCGCGCGAGGGCGTAGGTCCATGTGGTGAAGGCGAGGGCGGTCGGGACCACGCCCAGGTAGACCATGTTCAGGGTCGCCGCGAGCGGGGCCCTGGGGACCTCGGCCACCAGCTGCCCGGTAAAGGACAGGCAGGCCACGGCGCCGGTGAGGCAGCTGTAGGTGGTGATCTGCAGGGGCGTCCCGGAGGAGAGGGCGGGCTTCTGGGCGACGACGCCCGTCGCGTAGGCGACGGCCGCGAGGAGGCACAGCACCACTCCGACCAGGGAGGTGGATCCGTCGCCGCCGGAGGACATCGACAGGCCGACGACCACGGCGCCGGCGAAGGAGACGGCCATGCCCGTGAGCAGGCGTGGCGGCAGGGCCTCGCCGAGCAGGCGCGCGGCGAGGAGCGCCATCAGGATCGGCCCGGTGTTGACGAGCAGGGAGGCGGTGCCGGCGTCGACGAGGCGCTCGCCCCAGTTCAGCGCGACCGTGTAGCCGGCGAACCAGACGATTCCGGAGAGCAGGATGCCGCGCCAGGCACCGCGCGGGGGCAGGCCCTCGCGGCGCAGGAGGAGCAACGTCACGAGGGTCAGCGAGGCGGCGAGCAACCGGCCGAGGGCGAGCGCTCCCGGCGAGTAGGCGGTTCCCGCGCTGCGGATGGAGACGAAGGCGGACGCCCAGGCGAACACCGTGAAGCAGACGGCGCCGCCGGTGAGGAGGCCGGGCGGCAGGGCACGCTGATGGGTCTTCATGTCTCTGAGCCTACACTCAATAGTTCGGCATCCACCGAAGTATTTCTTCTGTAATTCCGCGGCCTTCCTGTCGGCTGCTAGCTCCACGCCGCCGGGGTGAGCCCCAGCAGTTCCCCGAAGACCTCCTCCCCCGCTCCCGTCACCAACAGGCCCCGGCCGCCACCCTCCGGCCGGACCACCCAGCCCTCCCCCAGGGCCCGCGCGCACAGCCGCGCCCCGACGAGGCCGCCCAGGTGGCGGCGGCGCTCGGTCCAGTCCAGGCAGGAACTCGCCAGCGGCCGCCGGCCCGCGCCGGCCGCGTCGACGCCCGCCCGGCGGCACCAGTCCAGTCCGGCCCCGGTCAGCTCGAAGACGGCGTCCGTGCGCAACAGCCCCTGCTCCTCCATCGCGTCCGTGACCGCCATACCGAGCCGGCCCGCGAAGTGGTCGTAGCAGGTGCGGGCCCGGGCCAGCGGGTCGGGCGCGGCGACCACCGGCGCGGTGTGCGCCGCGTCCCGGCCCGGGACGGCGTAGCAGGCCAGTTCGTCCACCAGGCGGGCCGTGGCGGCGTCGGCGATGCGCACGTAGCTGTGGCGGCCCTGGCGTTCGGTCACGCAGATCCCGGCGTCGATCAGCCGGGTCAGGTGCCCGCTGACGGTGGACGGGGCGACCCCGGCGGTCCGGGCCAGCTCGCCCGCAGTCCAGGCGCGACCCTCCAGCAGGGTCATGCAGATGGCAGCCCGGGTCTCGTCGGCCAGGGCAGCGGCAAGCGAGGCGAGCCGCGCGGCGGGGGCCGGGGAATCCGCCGGTCCGGGAGCAGAGGTGTGATCCATGCTGCCAGAGTGCCTCATCACTTCGGTGTATGGCGAATTGTTGGGCTGGGGGTATAGGGGCGGCGAGTCGGTGGGGGTGGCCGCCACCGTATGCAGGGGGGGGCGGCGGTGTCATCGGCGGTCGGCCGACCGCGGTGCCGCAGCCGTTCCCAGGGCGTAGATCGCGAGCGTGCTGGGCGTGACGGTACGCGGTGGCGAAGAGGTCCTCGCCCTCGGCGGTGTCGCTCAGGGCCGCGGCGGACAGCAGCACGACCTGGGCGGGCCGGCCCGAGTAGTAGGCGACCTCCGCCTGCGCCCACCGCGTCGTGGCCAGGTCGTCGCGGGCGCTCAGGCGTACGAAGACCTCCTCCGCGCGCAGCAGGTGCCGGGTCGCGGCCGTGACGTCACCCCTACCGCACCGGGCCGGGCCGGGCCCGCGACCATCCGGGTCCGCGCGGCCTCGCACTCGCTGCCGTACCGCAGGACCGTCGTGAGCACCTCCTCGGCGATGCCGACGGCTTCGGCACAAACGGGCCCTGCAGACAGCGGACGACGGACAGCTGGGCCGGCGCCTGTAGCTGTGTGCGTCGGTCCCCGGCTTCCCCGGCGGGGGACGCCGCCCGGCCGAGCAGCACGGCGGACTCCGCCAAGTCGGCGCTGTGGAGGATCAGCCCGGTGGCGAGGAGGGCGCACGGGCGCACGGCCGGTGCTGCTTCCTGGAGTCCGGCGAGCGCCCGGCCCGCCCACTGTCTGCCTTCGCCTGGCAGTCCGACCCAGAGCCACGACATCGCCGCGAGGAGGTTCGCACCCGACTCCGGTCGCCCGCCGGGCCCAGCGACCAGTCCAGTGCCGAGCGGAAATCGGCCAGTTCTCGCTGGACCCGATGCTTCGACTCCGCTCCCGCGCCGGCCGTGCGGGTCGTGGTGTCCTGCTCGACCCGGGCAGCCATGGCGCCGTAGTGGGCGGCGTGGCGGGCGCGGACGGTCCGCTCCTCGCCCAGGGCGCGCAGGCGCTGCGCCGCGTACTCCCGTACCGGCTCCAGCAGCCGGAAGGCCGGAGCGCCCGGCTGTGGGCTCGGACACCACCAGGGACCGGTCCACCAGGTCCCGCAGGACGGCTTCCGCGTCCCGTAGGACGGCTTCCGCCGCGTCGGGCGGTCGCCTGCAGGGCCGCCCGTCGTCAGCGGTGTGCGGCCACGGCCGTCACGGCATACGAGGTGAACCCCCGGCGAAGACGGACAGCCGGGCGAGGACCCGCTGTTCGGCCCCGCTCAGCAGCCGGTGGCTCCAGTCGACGGCCGTTTCCAGGGAGCAGTGGCGCGACGACGTCGAGCGGCGCCGACAGAGCACGTCCAGCTGGCGGTCCATATGTGCGGCCAGCTCGGTGACGGGCAGCAGACGCAATTGCGCGGCGACGAGTTCGAGTGCGAGGGGCAGCCCTTCGACCGGAGGAGGTCTCACACCCAACCCGCCCGGCAGGCATGGAACTTGCACCAGCTTGCACAGTCCGGCATACCGAGGGGAATCCGGGCGAGGCAGGAACGAAATCTATCGACTTTGCGGTGCCTGGCCGAGCCAGCACGGCGCCGAGCCGCCCCGGCGCGGCCTGGTGCCCTCGCGCAGGTGGCTCGTCGCGCCGGTGTCGATGCGAAATGGCCACCGCCCCTGGACCTGATGGTGGTGGTGACGCTCCTGGAGGCGAAGTGCTCGGTGGGGCGATCCGGCCCGTGGGCCTCATCGCTTGACCGCAAAGCGGGTCGCACGAGCGTGCTCACTGGCGGGGGTCGGAAGTGGCAGGCGACGCTCGACACGCGGACACTACGAGCCCGGCCTCGGGGCGCTGATTGCCTGCTGGCGGCTGATGCCCTGAGTGCCGCCCGGCGTCGCCCCGGGCACGCGCACCTGGCAGCAGCCCAGCGATCCACCGCCCTGCTGGGCTTGCTCCTGTACTCGGAGCAGCTCGCCCTCCTCAGGAACGGCCAGGCCATGCCCCGACGATCGGAGCGCTCAGCAGACCGCCCAAGGCAGCCTCCTCCTGCGGACCAGATGGCCGACCGCCGAGGCGGTCGCCCTCGGCCGCAAGCCCATCGGCCCCGCAGCGCCGCGCGTGCCCCCTGGGGATCGGCGGCCTCCACCACCGCCCTCAGCCGCCGGCCCGGACCCGCATCCGCCGTGGGACCCGGCCTGAGCCGACCACTCACCACCAGGCCACCACCAGCACCCGCAGGCAGGAGAACGACGGCATCTGCTTGGTCATCAGCAGGGATCCGACGGCTCTGCCTGCCTGGCAGGCCCACTTCGGCTGGGACACGGTCGCCCTCTCTCGGAGGAGGAGGGCATCCCTCTTTTCCCAGCCGGCACGAGACCGTGAGGCAAGATCACCCCTTCAGCGGCTGCCCGCTGCCCGCCCGCCGCGACAGGAAGGAGGGCATCAGCAAGGACAAGGCGCCCGGCCGCGAGTACGACGCCATCGTGGACCACGTGAAGCCCGTGGGAGCGGCTCCCGAGGGCTGTCTGGCCTTCCCGACCATGCCGGACTTCGGGAAGCTGTGCGAGATGGTGAAAGACGTGCCGGAAAGCGGCGGCGGCCCGAAGCGGGACAAGCCCGCATGGTGCTGCAGGCGCTGGCCGACCTGATCGGCAGCAGATTCGACCATGCCGGCCGGGGACGTCGAGGCAGTTCTCGGCCGCGTTGCTCATCCCGCCAGGAAAACAGCGGGAGGACGCGGGCCCGCGTCCTCCCGCGCCGGTCCGGGGTCCGTGCCCATGTGAGCCGGGCTGCCTGGCGTTCCCAAAAGGCCCGGACGTCCTCGAACTGCATGCTTGCCTCTTTCGTGGTGGACCATCTCGGCACCGTGCCGATGCCCGGCACCACTGCATCGACCTTGATCGAACTCCGAGAACTCGCCGGGAATCGCCGAGGATCCGGGGGCTGGCAGCTGGGTGCCGGCGGGTAGGGAGGATCAAGTGGGGGCGGATCGCGGAGACGCTCGCCCCGGACCGGGCTCTGCGGCCGGCCTCGCACAGGTCGGCGGTCGCCGCGGAGGGGGCACAGCATGGCCCGCTGCCGCCGCTGATGCCGGCCCTCACGGCCGTGACGGGCCTCGGGGACGCGGTGAGCCGTCTGAGGCTGGGCCGCGTGTTCGTCGCCAACGTGACGGGCACCGTGGATTTCCTCGGCTTCGCCCTCGCGGCCGCGGAGGCCTGTCGGCCGTGGCCTCCGTCGTCGCCCCCGTGGCTTTCCTCACCGGGGCGCCGGCTCGCAGCCGCTTCGGTGTCCGCTTTCCCACGCACCGGGGCCGGCTGCTCGCTTCGGCCATGACCGTACTGGCGGTGCTGTTCGCGACAGGCCCGGGCACGACCACCGCGGGCCATGGCGAGGGGGGCAACGCCGTCAGGTACACCCTCATCGTGCTGCTCGGCCTCGCCACGGCCCTGCAGAACCCGGCAGCCCGGCGGCTCGGCGTCCCGGACCTGACGACGACCGCGCTCACCCTCACCCTGCCGCGGCTCGCCGCCGACTCCGGCCCGGTCGGCGGGCGGCGCCCCGGCCCGCCGACGGATCCCGTCCGTGCCGGCGATGTTCCTCGGCACCCTCCTCGGAGCCGTCCTCCTGGAGGCCGGGCTCTCGCTCATCCTGGGCGTGGCTCTGGCACTGTTCGGCGCGGGCCCGGTGGTGCTGTGGCGGCTCTCGGTCCCGGGAGCGGGCTGGGCCACGGCCCATCAGCGGTTCAGCGGGCGGATGTCTCCCGTACGGGGTGCTTGCTGAGGATCGAGACGCGGTTGAAGGCGTTGATCGTGATCGCCACCCAGATCACGGCCGAGATCCCGTCGTCGTCCAAGACCTCGCGCGCTTCCGCGTATGCCCGCTCCTGCGCGAGGGCGTCGGCCGGGTGGGTGGTGGCCTCCGCGAGAGCGAGGGCCGCGCGCTCCCGCGGGGTGAAGATCTCGGTGTCCCGCCAGGCCGCGAGCACGCCGAGGCGCCGGGTGCTTTCCCCCGCGCGCACCGCGGCCCGGGTGTGGACGTCCAGGCAGACGGCGCAGCCGTTGAGCTGGGAGACCCGGAGGTTGACCAGCTCGACCAGGATCCGGTCCAGGCCGGCCTCGGCGGCCGTCGCACGGGCGGCATCGGCGGTCTTGAGCAGCGCCTGGTACGCGGTGGGGCTCTGCTTGTCCACATAGATCCGGCCGTTGGTCCGGGGAACCGTCGTGGTCTCTACCGTCTCGCTCACCCTGTGCTCCTTCGCCTGCTTGTCGCGGGTCGTCATCGGCACTATGATCACCGAAGTTTGTTGAAAGTGAAACTATTTTACTGGGAGAGGGGCCGGGAGATGGATCACACGGAGGTCGAGGCCGGGGCCGAGGTCCTCACCGCCCGGGACGTCCCGCTGGGCGGACCGCGGGCGATGAGCGTACGACGCACCCTGCCCCAGCGGGCCCGAACGCTCATCGGGGCCTGGTGCTTCGCCGACCACTACGGCCCCGACCGGGTCGCCGACACCGGCGGCATGGACGTCGCACCCCACCCGCACACCGGCCTCCAGACGGTGAGCTGGCTGTTCAGCGGGGAGATCGAGCACCGCGACAGCCTGGGCACCCACGCCTTCGTCCGGCCCGGCGAGATCAACCTCATGACCGGCGGCCACGGCATCAGCCACACCGAGGTCTCGACCCCCGCCACCACCGTCCTCCACGGCGTCCAGCTCTGGGTGGCCCTGCCTGGCGAACACCGCCACGCACCGCGCGAGTTCCAGCACCACGCCCCCGAGCCGCTCCACGTCGAGGGCGCGCAGCTGCGGGTCTTCCTGGGCACCCTCGAGGGGGCCACCTCCCCCGTCCGCACCTTCACCCCGCTGCTCGGTGCCGAGGTCCTGATCGACGCGGGCGCCACGGTGACCCTCGACGTCGACCCCGCCTTCGAGCACGGCCTCCTCGTCGACGAGGGCGACGTACGCCTCGACGGAACTCCCCTGCTCCCGGCCGAACTCGGCTACGTCGCCCCCGGCCGCACCACCCTCACCCTCACGAACCGCTCCGACCGCCCGGCCCGGACGGTCCTCCTGGGTGGGCCGCCCTTCGAGGAGGAGATCGTGATGTGGTGGAACTTCATCGGCCGCAGCCACCAGGACATCGCCGCGGCCCGCGAGGACTGGGAGAACGCCTCCGACCGCTTCGGCAGCGTGGCCGGTTACCCCGGGGAGCGGCTACCCGCACCGGCCCTGCCGAACGCCGTCATCACCCCCCGCAAGAACCCCGCCCGCCACTGAGCCCCCTCTCCCGCTCCATCCCTCACCGAAAGGCCCCTCCCATGAGCGAGCGGACCACCGAAGCCGCCGACTCCGCCACCCCCACGCCCCCCGTCGTCCGCCGCGTCGACGCCCGCCACCGCTACGAGATCCTCGTCGACGGCGAGCACGCCGGCCTGACCGCCTACCGCGACCGCGACGACCAGCGGGTCTTCTTCCACACCGAGATCGACGACGCCCACGCCGGCCAGGGCCTCGCCGCGGTCCTCGTCGAACAGGCCCTCACCGACGTCCGCGGCGCCGGACTGCGGATCGTGCCCGTCTGCCCGTACGTCGCCAAGTTCCTGACCAAGCACCAGGAGTTCGCGGACATCACCGACCCCGTCACCCCCGAGGTCCTCACCTGGCTCGATGCCCGGCTGAAGCGCTGAGCCCCGCGCGGAACCATGCGTTTGTGACGCTCCTGATAGCGCGCCTGGTCGACCCCGCCCATGAAGCCGACTTCGAAACCGCTCGCACACGCGGCCTTCCTGCTCGGCCTGGCCTTGGCCTTCGCCGTCTCCAGCTCCGTCTTCAACACCACCCACCGGCATCAGGCAGAGGTCGACGCCCGCCTCACCAACGGCGCCGACGTCACCGTCACCCCACCACCCGGTACGAGCACCGTGCCCGGCGCGGCCTCGGCCCTGCATGTGGCCGGCGTCCGGCACGTCGAACCCCTCGTCCACCGCTTCGCCTACGTCGGGGCAGACCTCCAGTACCTCTACGGCGTCCGGCCCGCCACCATCACCAGCGCCACCTCGCACGTCCTGGCGGCTCGGTGGCGGGCGTCCTCAATGCCCGGCCTTCGGAGAGCAGCTCGATCATCCTGCCCCCCCTTCCAGGACTGGCAGGTGCGGACCGGGTCTGACCCTTGATGCTCCGGCCCCGTTCGGCCCGCCTGCCGTCGCCGGGACGATTTCGGTGTCGTGGGGTGCCGGGAGAGGTTCTGCTGCTGCGCGGTTCAGCGGGTGTGGGGGTGGGTGGTGTCGTACCTGCTGGTCTCGCGGTACCAGTCGAGGCCGCCCTGGCTGTACTGCTTCAGGTCGCGTACCAGCGCGGCGAATCGTTCCCGTTCTGCGGGTCCCAGGCCGTGTTTCCTGGCGAACTCGGGCAGACGGTTCTCGATGGAGAGGAAGTCCTGGATCCTCCGGCGGATGGCCTTCTTGACGGTCTCGACGGCTTCCGGGTAGCTGAGTCCTTCCTGAAGGTGCAGAAGGCAGACGGAGTTGTTCTTGAGGTCGTTGCCTCGGATGTCGCGTGCCAGGCCGTTCAGGTCGTTCTGCAGGATGATGACGTCCATGCCGGCGGTCAGCAGCCCCTGCCACTCCGGTGTGCGGCGAAGCATGCTGGGCAGCGGGTAGCCGCGGCACGCCTCGTAGATGCTGTAGTCGTAGACGGCACCGAAGGTACGGCGGTGGTTGACGAGATACTCGCCATTCGGTTCCAGCCCCTCAAGCTTCAGGACGTCACCTGAGTCTCGGAAAGCCATCTCGATCAGGAAGCCCTCGAATGCCTCGATGCAGCCCTGGGCGAGGACGGCGTAGGTGTCGGGGTCGATCAGTTCGGCGGTGCGACGGCACAGGTCGGCGAAGGCTCGGACCATGGGGTGGGTGCCTTCCAGGGTCTGTCCGCCGGTCTTGAGCGGGGCATCCCAGCGGCAGACCAGCTCCACGAAGTCCCGCATGCTGTATTTGATGGCGAGTTCATCGACGGTGAACCACCAGATGTACCAGCGGCCCCACAATGCGGCCAGCTCGACGGTGGACTCGGGATAGACGTAGGCGGCGCAGCCGCCGGCCAGTTGTGATCGCCAGTCGTCGGCCGATTCGTCGCTCGCCGCGATGACCCGATGTTCCAGGGCCCAGGCCACTGCGGTCTCTTCGATCTCGCGGAGTCCGGGGTGGACCTTGTGCGGAACTCCGGCGAACCGTGGGATGTCATCGACGGCGATGGGTTCGGGCATCGTGGTGTGTGTCGGGATGTCTCCGGGGAGCGCCGTGGTGCGTGCGTCGGTGGACACTCTTGCCCCTCCTCGTGAGCTTGGGGTGTCGTGAGTGGGGCTATGAGGTCCGCCAGAGGGCCTTGTGGGCCAACACCTCCAGCCGGTCGCGGACCGGTCTGGGTATCGGGGTATCGCCGAGCGCGGCAAGGGCCTGTTCGTGGCGTGCCCGGATCATGTCCTCGACGGCCTGCTCCGCGCCGGTGGCTTTCAAGACCTCGCGCAGCGTCGCGGCACCCTGCTCGTCCAGCTGGTCGTTGCCGTACAGGCTGCGCAGCACCCGGGCCTGGATGGCGTCGGCGGATTTGAGGGCGATGGCTACCAGAGCGGTGTGCTTGCCCTCGCTGAGATCGTCGAGGGCCGGTTTGCCGGTCTGGGCGGGCAGGCCGAATGCCCCGAGGAGGTCGTCACGCAGCTGGAACGCTTCACCCAGCGGCAGCGCGAACGCGCTCAGCTTCGACAAGAGGTCCTCGTCGGCGCCGGCCAGGGTGGCACCGATGAGCAGCGGGCGCTCGATGGTGTACTTCGCGGTCTTGTAGCGCGCTATGCGCAGGGCGTGCTCGACATCGGTGCTGGGCTGTCCGGTGGAGGTCAGGTCCAGGTACTGACCGCACATCACCTCGGTCCGCATCTGGTCGAGGGGCGGGAACAGGGCGCCCAGGTGCTCGGGGGCGAGGCCTGCTGTGTGGAGGAGTTCATCGGACCAGGTCAGGGCGAGGTCACCAATGAGGAGTGCGCCGCCGGCGCCCAGTTCCTCGGCTGCCCGTCGACCCCGGCGGGCATGGTGGGTCGCGAGGACGCGATGGACGGTGGGCCGGCCTCGGCGGGTGTCCGTGTGGTCCATGAGGTCGTCGTGGATCAGCGCGAAGGCGTGGAACATCTCCAGCGCTGCCGCCACCTGGATCACCGGATCGGGGCAGGTGGCAGCGCCCGCCGCGCGCCAGCCGTAGACGCAGAGGACCGGTCTGAGCCGCTTGCCGCCGGCGGCGAGGAAATCACGCAGGGCCGAGACGATCTCAGGAGGCAGATGGCCATCGGCACCGGAACGGCTCTTGCGGTCGAGGAACGCCTCCAGCATCGCGTCGACCCGGCACCGCACGTCCTGCACCTCGACCTCGACCACCTCGACGTGCTCTCCGTTCACCGGTGCAGTGGCCATCATCAGCTCCTTGGTTAGGGCCACGCGGAGTCTGCCGGCACCGCGTCTCCTCCCGAACCGCAGGCGCCCAGCAAACCCGGCCGGCACCGGTGTCAACCAGCCCGCGCAGAGGGCGCATCAGATGCAGTAGGAGCAATGACCTCCTACCAGGGATGCGACGGGCCCGCGCTCTGCGGAATCACCACTTCCGGGCGCCCCCCCGACCGCCCCTGGCGTTGGCAGACGTTCCGCGGCCACTCCCGATGGAACCTCAAGGTCGTGGGGCGCTCGTTCGGGCGGATGGCCTTGCGGTGTACGGAGGCACGGTCATCCGACGCGGCCAGCCGCGGGAGGGCTGGGCGTCCTCCCGCGGCCGGGGTGTCAGGCGAAGGGGATGGCCATGGCGGGCACGGTCAGGGTCTGCAGGCCGTTCAGGAGGCAGTCGAGGTTGGGGATCGGGGCGGGGACGACGGCCGCGGCGTGGTCTCCGGCGAGGGGCCCGCTGTTGAGGTCGATGGTGATGCCGATCGGCGGTTTGGCGGGGTCGGTGCTCAGGCGGGCGTCGAGGTCGGAGGTCTGTCCGTTGGACCACTGGACCTGCCCGCTGACGGGGATCTCCATGATCAGGTTGCAGGGGTTGACGCCGGGCGCGGCGCTGGTGAGCCCGGTGGCGGTGATCGTGGCTCGGGTGAGGTCGTTGTGGCCGGTCAGTGAGACGCAGCCGGTGAGGTTGGCGTAGCCGGTGACATTGGCGGTGTGTCCTGCCTTGAGCGGTGGGTCGAAGGTGAGGTAGGCGGAGTCCAGGGTGCAGGTGAGATCACCGACGGCGGCGTGCGCCGGTGCGGGTATCAGAGCCGCGCAGAAGGCGGCCGGGGCGAGTACCGCTGCCAGCTTCCTCAGATACATGCGGGTGTCCTCTCGGTCGGGGTACGGCAGTCGCAGCCGCGGAGGCGGGCTGCGGTGGGGGTCAGCGGCTGCACCGGGCGAACGTCCGCATCGAACGGCCGGTCAGGGCGGCGTGCGGGCTTTCTGGTTCAGGGGAGGGCGTCCTCGAGTGCGGGACCCCACCACCAGGCGATCGGCCAGGGCAGCGGGTCACCCGCTTGTGATGGGCCGTCTGCCGAAATCGTGCTCTGCAGCGGCGTGATGGGGGCAGGAGCCTGGTAGCGGGGCACTTCGGCGGCCCAGTCGAGGTTGCCGCGTACCACACGGCCCAGCCCTTCCAGGTAGCCCCGGGTGGCGGGGTGGACGGACGGTGCGAGGGCTGTGCGGAGTTCGATGAACCGGTGCATGATCCGATTGCGCAGGGCCACCGCCTCGCCGACGGCGGTCCCGGGCCCGTACGAGTTCAGGGTGGTGAGGACGTTGACGATGTTCTGGTCGGTCTCGCCGCGGGCCGCGTCCTTGGCATAGGAGTGCAGGTCGTTGTCGAGGGAGGCGACCAGGCGGGCCATCTCCGTGCACGCCCGCACCCCGGGGCGGTCGAAATCCCCTGCGGGGACCTCCGGCCCCTGCACCATCTCCACCATCGCAGTGACCGGCTCACCGGCTGCCGAGTTGATCCGCATGGCCAGGTACTCCCCCAAGTCCGGCATGACGCCTCGGGCCCGGTTGCCGATCTGCCAGACCACCCCCGACAGCCACGCCCGCTGCGCCGCTACCCACCGCCGGTGCTGCACGGCCGTGCACACCTCGGCGAAGCGGGCACTGAGGTCACCCAGCGCCTCCAGGAACACCTCCCCGTCGCCGTCCACCCGCGCCCCGGGGCATTCGAGCATCCGCACCAGCAGCCCCGACAGCCTCGCGAACCGCCCCGTGCGCACCGCCCAGGGCATCGTGTCGCAGAAGACGTCATCGAACGCGAACCCCCAATAGGTCCACTCGACGGCGATCTGCACACGCCCGGCCGGCGCGTCAGGCGTGATCCGAGCGAAGAACTCGGCACTGCGGGTACGCTCGGCCGCCGCTCGCAGCCCCGGCACCCCGAAACCGTCCCATCCATCCAGCCACCGCAGCGCCCGCTCCTCGATCTGCTCGACCTGCGGATGCAGACAGGATGCCACCGGACAGTAGAGGTCCAGCTCCCACGCGGTGCCCGGCCCGGTCCCCGAGCGACCTTCGGGGGACCCCGAAGCCCCACAGCCGTCACGGATCACGTGCCCACCCCGCATAGCCCAGGCCGCCGTCCCTCACGCGGGCGCCGCTCCGGTATCCAGCCACGCCCATGAACCGAACCGCGGGGAACGCTAGCCACCCGTGTGGCCGCTCGCCACAGGGCGCACGACGGCGCATGAGGGCACCAGCGGTCGCGTCCCGGCAGGCCACAACCGCCCAACGCCCTCCCAGGCCCCGGTGGACACGGAGGGCGCGCGGAGTGCGCCGCGCCGGCTACTTCACGCCGTGGCACCGCGCTGGGGCGCCGTCGATGACGGCTTCAATCTGCCCCTGCTGGACGCCTCGGCCATCTCCGAGACCGATGCCGTGCTGGACGCCGGTCGCGGAGTCGGCCGCACCATCCGCCTCGCGGCCCTGCGCGCAGCACGCGGCCGAGCACTCGGCCTGGACCCGCCGGGGCCGAGGCCGGGCAAGGCCCGGGAGAGCGTCGCACGCGAAGGGGTCGAGAACGACGCGGCGGACGCTTCGGCGTTCATGCTGGAATCCGGTCCGGGGCGTCACCTGCTCGATCAGGTGACCCCGTCCAAGCGGGGTGCTGCGTGCCAGGCACTTACGGCCACTCCACACCGACACGAGGCAGCCGGCGGGGTGTGGCCGCGCAGCAGTTCCTGGCTGGTCACCGCCGTGAACGGCGGTTCGGCACACGGCTGAGCCGTATGGCCCGCCGCGCCATCCGTGAACCCGCAGCCACGACAGCCCTCATGGACGTCGAGTGTGCGGGTTCATGCCGTACGGGCCCGTGCCGGCGCTGGCAGGACCCACGTGGCAACCCAGGCGTCCTGGCTCCGGACGTTCGCGTAGGCGTCCCGCCGACGAGGGGCATTGCCGCCGTCAGGGGGTGGATGTCGGGCGGCGGGTGAGGTTCTGGCGGGCGATTTTGGCGAGGACCGAGGGGTGCATCAGCAGCGAGGACGGCGCGGTCATGTTGGCCACCTTGACGAAGCGGGTCCAGACGTCGGCGTCGTGCCGGGCCAGCGTGAAGACCTGCTGGTTGTACCAGTGCGCGAAGCGGGCGGCCAGTGGCCGACCGGCCGGGCTCCACATCAGGTCCGAGGTGGTGGACAGTGACCACGGCACCTTGATGATCCCTGCCGCCGTGCGCAGGTATTCGCGGCTCAGGCCGGTCAGACCCGTGCCGGTGGAGCAGCGGCGGCGCAGCAGCGAGCCGAGCGCTTCGGCCTCGATGGCGGGCACGGTCAGTCCCTGGCCGTAGACGGGGTTGAAGACGCAGAGCGCGTCACCGATCGCGATCAGTCCCTCCGGCCAGCCGGGATTGCGGTGGTGCAGGCGCCAGGTGCTGCCGGGGTTGGTGTAGCGGTGCAGCTCCTCGTGGCGGCTGCGACGGGCGATCTGTTCGGCCAGCAGGGGGTTGTCCAGGCTGCGTGCGTAGTCCAGGAAGCCGTCGGGGTCGGTGGGCGGGTGCTGCTCGAACCCGAACAGCGAGCACACCCAGCGGCCGTGCTCCACCGCGAGCATGGCGCCGCCGCGCCGCACCGAGGGGGCGAAGGTCATCTGGTAGGCGAGGTCGTAGTCCTTGGGCTCCGGGGTGCGGTCGAAGACCATCGTGGTGTAAGTGATCTTCGCCTTCACCGTGCTCTTCTGCGAGAGCGGCAGGCCGATTCGGCTGAGCCAGTCGTCGATCGCGGTGGTGCGGCCGGAGGCATCCACCACCAGATCGGCGGTTGCTTCCTGCTCCCCGCCCTTCCCGGCGTGGTAGCGGACTTTCTCGATCCGGTCGCCCGGTCCCCTGCCCAGACTCAGGACCCGGGCGCCGCCGACTACCTGGACCCGGGCCAGATCGAAGACCCGGGCGCGGATCCGGCGCTCCAGCTCGTCGCGGGTGAAGGACTGGATCCGTACCCCGGTGGTGGCGCGCACGGCGTGGCCGGTGGGCAGGAGGAAGCTGATCCGCTCACCGTAGTCGTAGACCGGGGCACCCAGCTGCTCCAGCTCTGCGCGCAGGCCCGGGAAGAGCAGTTCCAGCGTTTCGGCACCCCGGGCGAGCATCGCGTGAGCGTGGTACGACTGCGGCGCGCTCGGGTGAGCCCCGGTGGTGCGGTCGACCGCGTCCCGCTCCAGCACCAGGACCTCGGCGAAGTGGTCTGCCAGGACCCGTGCCGCCAGCAGGCCCGCGTAGCCACCACCGATCACCACCGCGCGTCCCCAGGCCGGGCTGCCCGGGGTGGCTGCTGAGGTGTCCGTGCCCGCGTTCTTGTCGGGTGCCGAGATGCCCTTGCGCGCGTGCGTCATGCCGATTTCCGTTCGCCGGGTCCGTGGAGGCCGGGTAGGGCCGCCGTCCGCGCACCACTTCACCGCGCCGCTGCGGGAACGATCAAGAGCGGCGGAGGGGCGCGCGGGGGTGCGTCAGGGGCGCTGCCACAGGCGCGGCGCGTGCCGAGGGGGATGTGGCGGGCCTGGCCCCGGTGTGCCGGCCGCCGCCTGCGGCCGCGGCACCGCGTCGGGCCGCGCATCCCCGCCCGCCGGCCCGGCCGGCAGTCCTCCCCCGCCGCATCCTCGGCCAGGACAGCCACGGGTCGAGACGGAACCGGTGCTTGATTCCCCCAGCACCGCGCAGCACCAGGGACGCGACCAGCGGCCCCACGGGTCCACCGCCCCCGGACCCGCGGCCGCCGCCGGGACCAGCCCGTTACCGGCCGTCCGGCACCAGGCCGCCGCCCGGGGCACTCGCAGCCACGCCGTGCAGGGCCGGATCCGTGCCGCGCGGCACACCCGATCGAGCGGGCTCGGAGTGCCCGTCCCGGAGGTGGTGCTATGCCTGCATCAGCGCTTGGTACTTGTGCAAGGGAGCGTCCTCGCCGAGCGGGGCGATCGCGGCGATGTAGCCGTCCGGGCGGACCATGATCCGACCGCCCTTCGGCAGGCCGTAGCGGGCCGCCGCCAGGCCGTCGAGGTCCTGGAACACGGCGTCGTAGCCGATCGGGGCCTTTGCCGTCCCGCCGACCAGCACCTGACGTGCCGTCACACCGGCTACCGGTGTCGGTGCGGCGCCGTTGACGATCACCGTGAGCAGCACGTGCCCCTGTGCTTCCGCGAGTGCTGCGCGCAGCTCCGGGCCGGCCGCGGGGAGGAAGTCTCCGGCGTGCAGGTCGCCGCCGGCCCGGCTCTGGACCACGATCGGACTCTTCCGGTACGCGACAGCGGTCTCCTCGGTGCGGTCGGCCATCGCCTGACGGACCGGGGCGAGGCCGGTGAGCAGGTGCATCCCCATGTTGCGCAGCTTCTGGGCGATCGGGTTGGCGAGGGTGGCGAGCCGGGTCAGCGTACTGGCGAACCGGATCACCTGGGCGCCGACGGGGTGGCGCTCCGCGTGGTAGCTGTCCAGCATGGCGGGGCCGGCCTGGCCGGTGGTGACCAGGGCGAGCTTCCAGGCGAGGTTGTGGGCGTCCTGGAGGCCGGTGTTCATGCCCTGGCCGCCGGCGGGGCTGTGCACGTGCGCCGCGTCGCCGGCCAGCAGGACGCGGCCGACCCGGTACTCGGGGACCTGGGCGTGGTGCACTTCGAAGATGGTGAGCCAGCGCGAGGCGCGGATCCGGATCGGGCGCTCGGCGCGCTCGTTCACCACCTGCTGCAGCCACTCCTGGGTGGCGGTGCGCTGTTCGTCCGGGGCTATGTTCGCGATCAGCCTCAACCGGTCGGCCTCCATGGGAAAGACCAGCAGCGGACCGTCGTGCGGCGAGAAGAAGGTGTACATGCTGTGCGGGTCGAGATCGTGGTCGGCGTTCACGTCGCCCATCAGGAACTTCTCGCCCTTGAACTTCCCGGCCAGTGCGCTGCCGACCAGCTGACGTGTCCGGCTGCGGCCGCCGTCGGCGCCCACCAGCCAGCCGGTTTCGGCGTTCTCGTGGCTCCCGTCGGCGTGCTCCAGTACCACCCGGACACCGTGCTCGTCCTGCGTCAGGCCGGTGAGGGTGACGCCGCGTTCGACGGTGACGCCGTACTCGGCGAGCGCTTTGGTGAGGATGCGCTCGGTCTCGGTCTGCGCGATGGTCACCGAGTACGGGAACGGGCTGTCCACCAGGTCGAGGGGGATCCTGGCCACTACGTCGCCGTCCGAGTGCATCTCCATCGCGGTGGTGCGGACGCCGGTCCGGATCAGCTCGTCCACCAACCCCAGCCGCTCGAACATCTCCAGGCTCCGGGCGTGCACGATGATGGCGCGCGACTCAGCCGTCGGCTCGGCCAACCGGTCCACGATCCGCACCGGCACCCCGCGCCTGGCCAGTTCCAACGCGGCGGTCAGCCCCACGGGGCCCGCGCCTATGACAATGATCGGGTCGCTCACAGCAGTCCTCACGTTCGCGTCAAGGATTCGGATGGGGTACACGGTGATGTTCTCTGGTTCAGGTGAGATCGTGTCGGGTGCCGTCGGCGACGGCGTGGAGCTTGTCCGGGTTGGCCACGTTGTGGGTTGCTGAGATGCGTCCTTCCTGGTCGAAGTCTCAGGTCATCGTGGCGAACACGTACCACGCGGTCCGGGCCGCGGAAAACCACTCCCGGGCTGCCACTGATGCAGGTGAACTCTGCCCGCATCTGGCCGGGTTCGATGCGCTGGTAGGTGGCGGTGCCGAGCGCCGCGAACCAGTCGGCCACGGTCTGAAGGCCGTCGACCGGCTTGAGGGCCTGGCGGACCTTGCCGCCGCCGTCGGTGCACAGTGTCAGGTCCGGGGAAAGCAGCTCCATGAGGGTGTTGATATCGCCACCCGTCGCCGCGACGAAAGAGCGTTCGGTGACGTCACGTTGGTGAGAGCGGTCCGCGGTGCACCGGGGCCGACGGGCCTGGACGTCCTCGCCGGCGCGGTGCACGTCGAGGCCTTCGGTCAACGGCTCCCACATCACTCGGGCGTACGCGGCGGGTGCCCGGCCCCAGAGGGACCCCCCGCTGCCACACCGCCTACGCCGGCGCGTCACCAGCCTGCTCGCGCAGCGCCAGCCACTCCTGGAGTTCGATCAGATTCCCTTCCGGATCCTCCAGGTACGCGACCCGTATGCGGTCGCCCATCGGGCCCGGGCCTCGGGTGAACTCCGCCCCTCGCGAGGTGAGCTCGGCGTGGGCGGCGTCCAGGTCGTCCACCCGCAGCACCACCAGCGCACGGCATCCCTCCGGCTCCGCCCCCAACCGCTCCAGCACGTCGGCCATCTGCGCCCGGTCCTGCAGCGCGATCGCGGCGTGCCCGGTATCGGGGCTGAGCTTGGCGTACGGGCCGCTCTCGGCCTCGAACTGCGGCTTGAGCCCGAGCACATCCCGGTAGAAGCGGTATGCGGCGGGGAAGTCGGACACCAACAGGCGTATCTGGGTGAGTTCCATACCGAGCTTTCTAACCCAGTTCCGGCTCCGATTCCGGCTCCATCGCGATCTCAGAGCGAGCCCCGCCGGAGTTCAGCGACGCACACTCACAGGGGCTGGGCTCATTCGCAGGCATCGATCATGACATTCAGCTGGTCGCGCTTCAGCTGGTCGCGGCCGACACACCGCAGGCGGAGCGGCCACCCCACCCCTGCCCGCAGGCCTCCCGCTCCGGAACGGAACCGCTCAGCCGGCCGGCCCCCGCCCGCCACCTCGAGCGGCCCCGCACACGGTTCCTCAGACCGCGTCGAGGCACCGGCGGCCCGCCCGGTAGACGCGGCGGGTGATCCCCGCGTCGGTGGCAGTGGAGCAGCACCGCGCCGTCACGGAGCGCCGTGCCGCGCTGCTGTACCGGCTCATCGACGCTGTCGGCGACGACGCGCCGACAGCATGGTGGCGAGCCGCATTCAGCTGAGGCTCCAGCCCCGCCCGGCCGAAGCGCCCGAGGCCCTCGTCGGCTCCTCGGCGAACGTCCCGTACGCCTCGGCCTGCTCGTCACTCGGAATACCACCGGCACGAGCCGGACCATAGCCAGCCCCGGGCCAGGCCCGGAGGCGATTCACCGAACCCCAGCGGCGAAGTGGAGCATCGTGCTGGACGACCATGATCGTTCTCACCGATAACCGCTGTACCGGTGTTCCCCGGGGCCGCGAAACCCCCGTATGACCAATAGCCATTTAGAGTGAAAGCGGCACAAACGTGGCACCGCGCACCATCCAGCGTGCAACGGTCCCGGCATGAAGAAGACCGCGACACTGCTCCCACCGCTCGCCGCAGCCGCGGTGCTCCTCGCGGGCCTGGCCACACCGGCCCATGCGGGCCCGTACTGGAACAAGACCGTCAAGTGCAGCGCCACAGATCCGGACGGCCGGCGGATCCCCACGCGCCTGGGCAATGGCGACTTCGGCTGGAACCACGTCTCCAGCGCCCACAACATCAGGAAGTGCGCCCTGGTCGACATCCCGCTCCAGGCCAACGTCGACAAGGTGGACGGCGCCGACATCCAGTACTGGGGCTGGGCCTCCAACCGCGCGTACGGCCGCGTCAAACTGATCGTCAAAGCACGCCACGCACGCAAAACCACGGACAAGAGGTACGACGCGGGGCCGGGGAACGTGATCGGCGTGATCACCGCCTACTGCAACGGCACGCCCAAGTGCCCGACTGGGTGAACGAGTGAGCGAGCCAGGAATCCAGTGAAGGAAGACGACGACATCGCCGACTTCCAGGCAGAGGTGGCCGCTCTCCTCCTGGAGCACGTCCGCGCCCCCCTGCTGGAAGACCAGCACGTACGGGGAGTCCTGCCCGCCCCCGACGGGGCCCCGGCGGTGCGGGTGGCCCTCGGCGACCGAGACGTGAGCGACCCGGCCCGGCTGACGGCGTACGAGATCCCCCGCGCCTCCGGCGGGGAACCGCTCACCGCCCACGACGTCGTCGCCCTGCTGCGCACGGTCCACACCGGCACCCACGTCTACCCTGCGGACCGGGTCACCGCCGTCATGGGAATGGACCTGTACCTCGTAGACCCCACCCAGGTGCAGGAAGCCCCCTTCACCACCGACGACTGGTCCGCCACCCTCCTGCGATGCCTGGCACAGCCCTCCCAGGACCGGCCCCCGCCACGACTGCGCGGATTCCTGTTCCGCGAGGGCGGCCTCCTGCGCCTCTACATGGACAGCGACGAGGTACCCGGCGTCATCGCCGCCGACGTCAGACCCGGAGGAGCCCTCACCGCCCTCCTCGCCGCACTGCCCTCACTGCTCGGCGAGCAAGGCCAGACGTCCGCAGGCCCGAAGGATCCGCACTGCCGCTACGTCGTGGACCTCACCCACTGGTGACCCGACGACAGCACCACGCCACGTCGGCCCGTCCAGGTGAACACCGCCGACTGCCCGACAGCCGGCCCGGGTCCGGATCGGTGGGAGCACAGGGATGGGCGGCGAGGCGGCGGGCTTCGGCCATGACCTCCGCGTCGACCCGTTCCACGTTCCTGTCGCCGTCCTCAACCCGTACACACGGCGATCCCACCACGCAGCATCCACCCTCCCACCCCCGGCCCATGCCCTGGCCGGGATCCCCGGTCCGCCTCCGGACGGGTAAACCCGGCCAGGAAAGGGCAGAAGTCGCATATCCGGGCCCTGGAGCGGTCACGACCTGGCCGGTGACGGCGTCAACGACGCCGCCGCTCTCGCCCAGGCCACCCTGGGACTTGCGATGGGTACCGGCTCACCGTCGACGAGCTGGCCGGCGTCGCGCGCCTGCCGGTTCGCCAATTCGAACACCTATTTGCCGACTTGACCGGTCTGCCGTCGGGACGCTGGATCGCGCCCCAGCGGATCCGGGACGGCGCCTCGCTGCTGGAGTCCTCGACCCACCCGGTCGACACGGTGGCCGGCCGGGTGGGCCTGACCGTCGCGGGCTTCCGCCACCACTTCCGGCAGGCGATGGGCGTCATCCCCTCGACCTACCGCCGCCAGTTCCGGCCCTCCTCGGCGCCGGCGACGGCGGCTGCGCCACAGGTTCAGATGAGGCCGTTGTCCTTGGCGTAGAGCGCGGCCTGGGTGCGGTCGCGCAGGCCCAACCGGCTCAGCACACGGGAGATGTGGTTCTTGACGGTTCCCTCACTGAGGTAGAGGCGGGAGGCGATCTCCTTGTTCGTGGCACCCGCCGAGATGAGGCGCAGGACCTCCGTCTCGCGGGGGGTGAGCAGGTCGGGGGCCGGGAGCCCGGTGGCCAGGTTGGCAATCACCGTCTGGTCGAACTGGGCCACCCCCGCGTGGGCGAGTCGTACGGCCCGCGCCAGCTCGGCCGCGGGCAGGTTCTTGAGCAGGTAGCCCACCGCTCCGGCCCTCAGCGCCTGGCTGACGTACTCGTCGTCGTCGAAGGTCGTCAGCATCACGATCTTGCATGCGGGCAGGCTGCGGCGGAGCATCCTGGTGGCGGCCACGCCGTCGATCCCGGGCATCCGGATGTCCATCAGCACCACGTCGGGGCCGCGGGCCGGGGCAGTTTCGGTCGCCTCGGCGCCGTCGCGCGCGCTGCCCACCACCTCGATGCCCGGCTGGATGCCGAGGAGGGCGGTGATGCCCTCTCGTACGAGGTCCTGGTCGTCGACGACGAAGACCCGTACGGGCGCGTCCGCGTCCGCGTTACCCTCTGCCTGCATGCTTCCGACCCCGTGCGCGTTCGCGTCCTCGTTCCCGTTCTCGATCACCACGGGACGCCGACCGTGAGGACCGTGCCGCCAGGCGCACTGTCGATGGCCACCGTTCCCTCGGCGAGGCGGACCCGCTCGCGCAGTCCGGACAGTCCGAACCCCTCCTCGGCGGCGTCGAATCCGCTGCCGTTGTCGACCACCCGAAGACGGGCTCCGCGCTTGTCGTAGGCGAGGTGAACCTCGATCTCGGTGGCGCCGGAATGCCGGCAGGCGTTGGTCAGCCCCTCCTGCGCGGCCCGGTACAGCACCAGCAGCGGCCTGCGCTCGACGCCCGACATCTCGAGGGTGATGCGGCGGCTCCCGCCGTCCAGGTGGTGGACGAGGTCGGCGAGCGCGCGGGAGAGGCCGGCCGGTTCGGACTCCGACTCGGGGCCCAGGGTGCGAACGGAGGCCCGTACCTCGTCCAGGGCGCGGTTCGCCGACCAGCGGGCATGCGACACCGCCTGCGCCGAGGCCTGCGGATCGAGCGAGGCGAACGCCTCGGCCTTCTCCAACTGGATCCCGATCGCGGTCAGATGGTGGCCAAGACTGTCGTGGATCTCGCGGGCCAGCCGGTTGCGTTCGCGGGCCGCGGACAGGTCGGCGACCTGGGCGAGGGTGCCCTCCAGTCGGGCGCGGGCCTGCTGCTCGCGGACGGCCACCGCGGCCATCGCGAGGGCCAAAACGACACCCAGGGCGAACATCAGCAGGTCCGAGATGTACTCGGCCCGCACTTGCCAGTGCGGAACCGACAGGGTGAACGCCCCCGCCAGCGTCGCCACGCAGCCGACACCGAGTCCGACGGCGACGGCGGATCCGTACGCGAAGAACGCCAGGAACGGCACGAGCACGAACAGCACACGGGAAAGCCCCGACGCGTCGACGGCCGTGACCGCGCAGAGCAGCAGCACCCTGAGCGCGAACACTGCGCCCGACGCGACCCGCCGGCCCCGCCACCGCCGCCGATCCAGCCCCCAGTCACGCCCGTCCAGCGCGATCAGGGCACCGAGCAGGGCCGCGAATCCTGCGGTCCCGGCCCCCGGGCCCGGACCGATCACGGCGTAGTAGACACCCCCGAACAGCACGGCGCCGTACAGGACGCCGGGTATCCAGGGAACGGGCCGTGACATCGGGTCTCCTCAAGGACGCGTGAAGGCTCGAAGGCCTTCCTGCCCGCAGCGTACGCGGCCGCCGCCGCGATCCCGCAGCTGCTCGGAGAACCGGTGCGGGTTTGGCCAAAGGTCATGTGCCCTCCGGCCACAGCCGATCCGGCCATCTCACACTTACCCACGGTGACCTGCGATTCCTAGATTGCGAGGCATCACATTCCCGACCGAGAAGAGGACGTCTTGCTCCGCCACCTCGCCATCACACCGCTGCTGCTCTCCACCGCCCTGAGCGCTCCGGTGGGAGGCGTCGACCAGGGGGACCGCTGCTCCGGCGTCCGGGTGCCGGGAGCCGAGTACTCGGTCTCCAGTTGCCTGAGCGACCTGACCACGGCAGGAACCACCCTCACCGGGCACACCGACGACAAGGACTGGAAGGGACTGGTGGCGGAGAGCGCGGTCCTGCCGTCCGGGGTCCCCGGGGTCCAGGTCGACGGTTACTTCCCCGACACCTCCACCACCAATACCAACCACGGCTGGAACCATGACAGCCAGTTCGTCATCCGGCTGCCCAAGAACTGGAACGGCGGGCTCGTCGTGGCTGGCCCGCCCGGGACCCGTGAGCAGTACGCCAACGACCCGATCATCAGCGACCAGGTGCTCTCCAGGGGCTACGCCTACGCCGCGACCGACAAGGGCAACACCGGCGACGAGCTCTACAAGGACGGCGACCGCCCCGGCGACGCCATCATGGAGTGGCACCGCCGGGTGACGGAGCTCACCGTGGCGGCGAAGAAGGTCGCCCGGCAGCACTACGGGAGCTCGCCCCGCGTCACGTACGCCGCCGGTCTCTCCGCGGGTGGGTACCTGGTCCGCTGGCAGCTGGAGCACTACCCCGAGCTCTACACGGGCGGTATCGACTGGAACGCCCTCGTCTTCACCAAGGACGGCGGCCTGCTGGCCACGCTCCCGCCGGCGCTGCGGGCCTACCCCCGCCTGACCAAGGGCGACCAGTCAGCGCACGAGGAGATCATCGCAGCGGGCTACCCGGAGGGCTCCGAGAGGCAGTGGGGCTACCACTACGACAACCAGTGGGACCTGCTGCAGCGCACCATCCGCGAGGAGGTCGACCCCGACTACGACGGTTCCCGGCAGGGCGGCACTCCGTTCTGCCCGCCGGGCACCGCGCCCGGCTGCGACACCGACTACGACTTCGCCTCGCGCCCGGAGTCGGTGCACCGGGCGGTCGAGCGGATCTCGTTGACCGGGAACATCAAGCGCCCGCTGATCAGCATCCAAGGCACGCTCGACGCGCTGACCCCGCCGGCGACCTTCGGTGACGTGTACGACCGGATGGTCACCGCTGCGGGGAAGGCTCCTCTCCACCGCTACGTCCACGTGCCCGGAGGTACCCACACCGACGGACTGGTAAGAATCGACAAGGAGTACAAGCCGATGCTCCCGTCCTTCGTCGCGGCGTTCAACGAGCTGGAGGCCTGGGCGCGGCCGACCAGCCGCTCATAGCCCAGCCTCGGCACTCGACGGCCCGGCCCCTTCCACCCCCGCGGCGGGGCCGGGCCATCCCGTGTCCTTCCCGCGCCCGAAACCGCGTCACGCCCCCGGTGACGGCCTGGCCAGCCAGGTAAGCTCCTATAC
>NZ_JBHVUQ010000099.1:0-28079 GCF_042884105.1 Streptomyces sp. NPDC058157 | reverse complement strand
CCCGTGCGCAACGTCCGGCGCGTGCGCGCCTCCGGCAGCCGGGTCCTGGTGATCAGCACGGTCGCCGACCGGGCCCGGATCCTGGCGGCGGTGGCCGCCGGCGCGGACGGCTACCTCACCAAGGACCACGACCTGGAGACCCTGGTGGCGGCCGTCACGGCGGTGGCCTCAGGTGCCACGGCGCACTCGCCCGAGCTGGCCTTCGCCTGGGTCCACGACACCCGCCCCGACCGGCCCCGGCTGGCCCCCCGGGAGCGCCAGGTGCTGGTCGACTACGCCTCCGGGCTCACCCTCAAGGCGACCGCCCGGCGCGCCGGGATCAGCGCCCACACCGCCAAGTACTACCTGGACCGGGTCAAGGAGAAGTACCAGGAGGCCGGACGGCCCGCCTACACCAAGACCGACCTGGCCCGCCGGGTCCGCGAGGACGCCCTCGACCCGGACCCCGGCTGAGCGTCAGGCGGCGGTCCAGCCGCCGTCCATCGGCAGGGAGGCGCCGGTGACGTGCCCGGTGTGCGGCCCGCAGAGCCACACGGCGACCGCCGCCACCTCCTCGGGCTCGATCAGCCGCTTGATGGCCGAGCCGCGCAGCAGCACCTCCTCGACGACCCGCTCCGCGGGGATGCCGTGCGCCTCGGCCTGGGCCGCGATCTGCCGCTCCACCAGCGGCGTGCGGACGTAGCCGGGGTTGACGCAGTTGCTCGTCACGCCGTGCGGGGCGCCCTCCAGGGCGGTGACCTTGCTCAGGCCCTCCAGGGCGTGTTTGGCCGCCACGTAACCGGACTTGAAGGCGCTGGCCCGCAGCCCGTGCACGCTGGAGATGTTCACCACCCGCCCCCAGCCGCGCCCGTACATGTGCGGCAGCACCCGGCGCAGCAGCAGGAACGGGGCGTGCACCATCACCCGCTGGATCAGCTCGAACCGCTCCGGCGGGAACTCCTCGATGGCGGCGACGTGTTGCAGCCCCGCGCTGTTGACCAGGATGTCCACGGCGGCCGGGAGGCCCTCGATGGCGGCGGGGTCGGCGAGGTCGGCCGCATGGGCGGCCCCGCCGATCCGCGCGGCCACGGCCTTCGCCGCCTCCCCGTCCACGTCCACGACGTGCACGAAGGCCCCGGCGTCGGCCAGCGCCACGGCGCAGGCGCGCCCGATGCCGCTGCCGCCGCCGGTCACCAGGGCCACCCGGCCCGCCGGGCCGGACTCGGCGGCGCCGGACGTGATGCTGGAAGATCCGCTCGTCATGCTCCGAACGGTAGGGATCCCCGCCGCCGTCTGCCGATGTGTGCCGCCCCCACACTCCGCCCGCCGCCCATGGCGGGAACCGCCAGGGGCCGGAGCCCTAGTGGGTCCGCCAGCCCGGCAGCCCGCCCGACGGGGGCCGCCCGGCCATCACCTGGGCGAGGTGGTGGAGGATCTCCTCCGCCTCACGGCGGACCTGACCCGGGACATCGCCGCGCTCGCGTACGAGCCGGTCGTAGATCGGCGCTTCACTGCTGGTGCTGCTCACTTAGGACGTCGCTCCCCTGAAGCCGGCACCGGCGGCCGGGCGGCACAAGTGTAGGTGGCGGAATCCCGGCACCCGAACACAGGTCGGTACGGGCGCCGGGGCAAAGGCCGGAACCGGGGGCAAAGCGGAACTCAGGGGCAGACGGTCCCGTCCGCCGGGGCGGTGCCGTCGACGAGGAAGGTGTCGACCGCCTTGGTCGCGCAGGCGTCGGTGCCGTAGACCCCGTGCCCCTCGCCCTTCACCGTCAGGTTGACCCCGACGCCCCGGCCGAGGCCGTCGGCCATCCGCTTCGCGCCCTCGACGGGGGTCGCCGGGTCGCCGGTGTTGCCGATGACGAGGATCGGGGCCGCGCCCTCGGCGGCCACCTGGGGCTTGTCCGACGTGCCGCGCACCGGCCAGTCGGTGCAGGCGAGCAGGCCCTTGGCCATGAACGGCCCGAAGACCGGGGAGGCCGAGCGGAAGGCGGGCTCCTGGGCCCGCATCTCCTCCACCGTGTAGCGGCGGCTGGTGTCGGCGCAGCCGATCGCGGTGTGGGCGGCGTCCGTGTTGGAGTAGCGGCCGTCCGCGCCGCGCCCGCTGTAGGCGTCGGAGATGGCGAGCAGGTTGTTGCCGGTGCCCCGCTTCTGGAGCTCGGCCAGGCTCTGGACCAGGTAGTCCCAGGTCTTCTCGTCGTAGAGGGCGGCGGCGATGCCGGTGAGCGCCTGGTCGGCGGAGAGCTTGCGTCCGCTCCTGGTGGCGGCGGGCTCCTTCTCCAGCTTCTTCAGCAGGTCGGCGATCCGGCGGTCGCCCTCGTCGTCGCTGCCGCCGGTGGGGCAGTCGGCGGCGTACTTGTCCCGGCAGAACGCCATCGCGTGGTTCAGCGCCAGCTGGAACCCCTTGGCCTGGTTCAGGCCCGCCTGGAGCTCGTCCGACGTGGGGTCGACCACGGCGTCGAACACGGTGCGGCCGACGTTCTTCGGGAACAGGTGGGCGTAGACGCCCCCCAGCTGGGTGCCGTAGGAGATGCCGAAGTAGTTGAGCTTGGCGTCGCCGAGCACCTGGCGCATCAGGTCCATGTCCCGCGCGGTGTCGGCCGTGCCGACGTGGGGGAGGACCTTCGCGGAGTTCTGCTTGCAGGCCTGGGTGTACGTCCGGACCGGGGCCATGGGGTCGTCGGAGGGGGCGGGCCCCTCGTCCAGGGCCTTGTCGTCCAGGCAGGTGACCGGGGCGGTGGCGCCCACGCCGCGCGGGTCGAAGCTCACCAGGTCGTAGACGGCGCCGAGCTTCGCGTAGTCGTCCGCCGCGCGCGGGAGGGTCTTGACGCCCGAGGCGCCGGGGCCGCCGAAGTAGTAGACCAGCGAGCCCAGGCGCTTGTTCGCGTCGGTGGCCTTCTTGCGGATCAGCGCCACGTCCAGGGTCTCGCCGTCGGGCTTGGCGTAGTCCAGGGGCGCCTTCATCGACGCGCACTCCCAGTCCCCGCCCGGGGCCTTGCCGCCGCCCTGCGCCGCCGAGGGAGCCGGGCAGGGGGCCCAGGCCGGCTTCTGGCCCGTCAGGGCGGCCGGCAGCGCGGCCGGTGCGGCGGGCGCGGGGGTGTTCGCGGAGGCCGAGGGCTTCACCGCCGCCGGGGCCTTGGCCCCGCCGTCGCAGGCCGCCAGGGCGGGGACCGCCAGCAGCGCGGCGGCGGCCAGTACGGCCGTCCGTGCGGGGCGGCGTATGGGGTGGGGCATGCGGGAGCTCCTGGGGACGCGGGTGTTTCGGTGCCTTCGGGTAAACGGAGGGCAAACTATCCGACGGCCGTGCGGCCGTGTCGCCCGGGGTGGGCGGAGCCGACGGGGCGGCGGGGGCGGGGGAGGAGCACGGCGAGGCTGAATACTCCGATGATCGGACTGTTACGGTCGGGGTATGCCCGAGCTGATCACCCCCTCCGCCCGCCTGCACGCCTCCTGGCTCGACGCCCAGGCGGAATGGGGCGCCGACGCCCACATGGACGGCGCCGGACTGGGCGCCGACGACGACGTGGAGAGCGCCGAGGGGTTCGCCGCCTGGACCGAGCGCCTGCGCCGCCAGGCCGACCGCACGGCGGCGGTCGAACAGGGCCGCGTCCACGCCACCTACTGGTGGATCGCCGAGGGCGACACCTACCTGGGCGCCATCGACCTGCGGCACTACCTCAACGCCTTCCTCCTCGACGCCGGCGGCCACATCGGCTACAGCGTCCGCCCGTCGGCGCGCCGCCGCGGCCTGGCCGGCCGGGCCCTGGGCCAGGTCCTCCACGAGGCCCGGCTGATGGGCATGGACCGGGTCCTGCTGACCTGCGACCCCGGCAACGAGCCCTCGCGGCGCACCATCGAGGGGGCCGGCGGGGTCCTGGAAGACGTCCGCGACACCCTGGTCGGCCCCAAGCGCCGCTACTGGGTCACCCTCTGACGGGTACCCACCGGTCTACCGTCCCGCCGGGCACGTCCGTCACCCGCGCCCCGCTCGCTACAGTGCGGTGGACCCCGTACGACGGGGCCGGAGGGCACCGCGCCCGCCGCGCCCCGGCCAGGAACCCGAGAGGCGGCGCACATGGACGGCCCCGCCCCCGCCGGACGGCCCCCGGCCGGCCGCCGGGGCCTCACCCCGGCCGCCTGGACGGCCCTGGCGGCCTCGGCCGCGTTCGCACTGCTCACGCTGTGGGTGATCCTGGCGGCGGCCGGGCCGCTGCCCTTCGACACCGGCCCGCACGCCTGGTCCCTGTCCCACCGGCCGCCCGCCGCCCTGCACGTTGCCCTGGCCGTCACCGCCACCGGCACCGGGGTCTGGCCGTACGCCCTGGTCGTCCTCGCGGGCCTCTACGCGGGCCGCACCACCCGGGAGCGGCTCTCGGCCGTGGCCGGGCTCGCGCTGTGCCTGGCCCTCGGGCAGGGCGTACGCCGCGCGCTGATGGCGCTCGTCGCCCGGCCGCGGCCCCCGGCCGCCGACTGGGCCACCCACGCCGCGAACTGGTCCTTCCCCTCCGGCCACGCGACGACCGGCGCCCTGACCGCGGGACTCCTGCTCACGGCGCTCGCCGTGCGCGGCTCCCGGGGCCCGGCCGCGGCCGCCGCGGCCGGGCTGATCGTCCTGTGGGGGGCGGCGGTGGGCCTGAGCCGCGTCTACCTCGGTGTGCACTGGCCCTCCGACGTGCTCGGCGGCTGGCTCCTGGCCACCGCCTGGCTGGCCGGAGCCGTCCTCGTCCACCGGTCCTACCGCCGGGAGCCCGCCGCCGGGACGTAGGCGACGGGCGTCAAGCGGGAGGGCGTCAGCGGACGTCGCGCTCCGGCAGGTCCACGTCGGCCGGAGCGGAGGCGAAGCCGCGCGCCTTCGCGGCGACGGCGGGCTTCTTGCCGCAGAACGCCCCCTCCAGCGTCGCGCCGAGGGCCGTGTTGGCGACGCCCCGGTTGGAGGTGTTCGCCATCGCCGTCATGCTGCGCTTGCCGTCGCGGGTGGTGAACGCGTAGGTGTAGAAGCCCTGGACGGTGCCCGTGTGCCCGTACACCGAGGTGCCGCAGGACAGGTCGTAACGGCGCAGGCCCAGCCCGTAGAAGCGGGTGTTCGCGGCGTCGGTCGGGGTCATCGTCAGCATCTGGTCCAGCAGCTTCGGCGCCACCAGCTTCCCGCCGACCAGCGCGGACATGAACGTGCTGAGGTCCGCCGGGCTGGAGATCATCGCACCGGCCGACTGGGCCCAGGACACGGTCTGCTCGGTCGAGTCGACCAGCGGGGCGCCGGCCTCGTCCGGGGTGAGGTAGCCGTGCGTGTGCGGCCCGGCGATCCGCGTGTCGGGGTGCACGTACGAGGTGTCGCGCAGCTTCAGCGGCTTGATGATGCGGCGCTCGTACTCCTTGGCCACCGGTCGGCCGGTCGCCTTCTCGATGAGCATGCCGACCACCACGAAGTTGGTGTTCGAGTACTGGTAGGCGGCACCCGGCTCGCCCGTCCTGGGCTCGGCCAGCGAGAGGCCCACCAGCTCCTGGTAGCTGAACACCTTGTCGCGGACGGCCTCGAAGCCGGGGACGGTCTTGTCGAACATGGCGTTCGTGTAGTCCGACAGGCCGCTGCGGTGGGTCAGCAGGTGGCGCACCGTGATCCGGTCGTCGGGGAGCAGCCCCGGCAGGTAGTGGTTGACCGGGGTGTCCAGCTCGATCTTCTTCTCGTCGACCAGCTGGAGCAGCACGACGGTCGAGAACGTCTTGGTGACGCTGCCGATGCGGAAGCGGGCCCGGGTGTCCATGGCCGCGCCGGTGGCCTTGTCGCTCACGCCCTCCGTCGCGCTCAGCGCGCGCCCGCCCTCGGCGATCCGGGCCAGCGCGCCCGGGGCACCGGCGGCGAGGGTGTTGCGGAGCGCCTGGTCGACGGCCTCCATGTCCGGCGCCGGCAGCGCGGGGCCCGCGGTGTGCGGGGCCCCGGCGGAGGGGGCGGCCGCCGCCTGGGCGGCGGTCGCGGGCGCCACCCCGGCGACCACGGCCAGCAGGGCGGCGCTCACGGCCAGACGTCGGTTGAGGGGACGGCGGTTCGCGGACAGGGGCACGTTGCTCCTCGGCTCGGTGGGTGCGGTTCCCGGGCCCCCGGGGGTCGGCCGGGGTGATCACGAGCCTACCGAGGGCGCCGCGGTCGCCTGATGTCCCGTCACCGCGCGTGTGGCCGAAACTCGTTGTCCGTTCGCACGAGACACCTCGGCTTCCGGGCCCGGTCCGGTCCGTACGCGGGGGCCGGCTCCCGGGCCGCCCGGCGCCGCGCGGGCGGGGACGAGCCGAAATATGATGTGCCTGGGTCTTTCGCACAGCGGGAGCAGAGAGGCAGATGGACATACCCCGGAGTGGTCCGTGACCCCGCGCCGGCGGCCCCCTCGGCCGGCCAGCGCCGATCTGCTGACCATGCTGGGGCGGCTCACCGCCCAGGCGCGGGAGGGTGCCCAGCTGCACCACGCCCGGGTCGAGCTGGCCGAGGCCCTCCAGCGCGAGATGCTGCCCGCCTCCCTCCCCGTCCTGCCGGGGCTGCGGACCGCGGCCCGCTACGCGCCCGCCCAGCACGGGCTCGACATCGGCGGCGACTGGTACGACGGCTTCCGGCTGCCCGAGGGCGCCCTCGCCTTCTCCATCGGCGACGTCCAGGGGCACGACGTCGCGGCCGCCGCCTTCATGGGGCAGGTCCGGGTCTGCCTGCGCGCCGTGTCGGCCGTGGTCGGCGACCCGGGGGAGGTGCTGGGCCGGGCCAACGACGTGCTGCTGTCCATGGACTGCGAACTGTTCGCCACGTGCAGCCTGCTGCGCTTCGACCCGCGCACCGGCGAGCTCCAGGGGGCCCGGGCCGGCCACGTCCCCGCCGTCTGGGCCACCGTCGACGGCCGCCACGGCATCGCCGAGGACGCCGGGGGACCGCCGCTGGGCCTGGTCCCGGGCGCGGGCTACGCCGTCACCCGGCGCAGGCTCACGGCCGCCGGGTCCATCGTCCTGCTGACCGACGGCGTGGTGGAGGGGCCGTCGTTCCCCATCGAGGCGGGGCTGGAGCGGGTGTCGCGGATCGTCCGGGAGGGCGCGGGCGGCGACCCCGGCGAGCTGGCCGCCGAGGTGATGAAGGTGGCCGACTCCACCGGCCACGCCGACGACGCGGCGGTCCTCGTCCTCAGCCACGACGGCCCCCCGGCCGCCTGACGGGCGTGTCACGCCCGGACCGGACGCCCGGGCTGTTGTCTGATGCTGTGGTGCGCACCCTGCAATGGCGACGTACGCGCGGGACGCTGCTGCTGGTCCTCGCCGTCGCCGCCGCCTACTACGCGACCGGCCGGCTGGGACTGATGCGCCAGGTGGTCGTCGGGGGCGCCGTCGTCACCCCGCTGTGGCCCCCCACCGGGATCGCCCTGGCGGCCCTGCTGCGGTTCGGCGCGCGCATCTGGCCGGGACTGGCCCTCGGCACCTACCTGGCCATCGAGCAGCTCGCCGCCTTCCGTGCCTCCGACCTGGGCATCGTGGCGGGCAACGTGCTGGCCCCGCTGTGCGCCCTGCTGCTCCTGCGCGTGGCCGGATTCCGCCCCGAACTGGACCGGCTCCGCGACGGGGTGGCCCTGGTCTTCCTGGGCGGGCTGCTGCCGATGCTGATCAGCGCCACCGCCGGGACCTGGACGCTGGTGCTCACCGGCAACCTCCCGGCGGGCAACTTCTGGCCCACCTGGTCGGCGTGGTGGGCGGGGGACACCATGGGCGTGTGGCTGGTGGCCCCGCTGCTGCTCGCCCTGCACTGGGCGCCGCTGCCCCGCGACCCCCTGCGGGTGGCCGAAGCGGCGGCCCTGACCGCAGCCACCGCCGCCGCGACGGTCGCCGCCACGCACAGCGGGCTGTCCCTGCTGTTCCTGGTCTTCCCGCTGCTCATCTGGGCGGCCGTGCGCTTCCAGCTGGCCGGGGCGGCGCCCTGCGCCCTGCTCATCTCCGTCCTGGCGATCTGGGCGGCGACCGACCACGCGGGACCCTTCGCGGGCCGGAGCCTGCTGGAGACCATGGTCAACCTCCAGGCCCTCAACGGGGCGGCCGCGCTGACCGGCCTGCTCCTGGCGGCCCTCGTCGCCGAGCAGAACAACGTCCGGCAGAAGATCGAGGAAGCCTGCGAGGAACTCGCCGAGGTCGTCGCCCAGCTCTCCCCGAGCCGCGGTGACGGCGGCCCTCCCGGCCGTCCCTGACCCCTCCGGCGAAGGCCCGGACCACCCTCGTGCGGCGATCCGACTCCCACCCGGGGCCCCTGTTCGGGGCCGGCCTGTCCGGTTTCCCGGTGCCGCCGCACCTGGGCCCTCGGCCTCAGGCATGACCCGCGGGCCGGCGCCCCTGGAGCGGACCGGCCTGGCGGAACGCGAGCCCGGCGCGTGCGTGGCCCGCGACCGCCGCAGGCCCGGGCACCGCCTAGTGCCGTACGGCGACGACGATCTTGCCCACCTGGGTGCCCGCCTCCATGTAGCGGTGGGCCGCCACGATCTCGTCCAGGCCGAAGACCCGGTCCACGACCGGCTCGAACGAGCCGTCGCGCAGCCCCGAGGTGACGAAGGCCTCCGCCCGGCGCAGCCGTGCCGGGTCGGTGGTGATCTCCTGGGCGGTGAAGGTCCGCATGTTCAGCGCGGGCATCCCGAGTTCGAACCCCGGGTACGGCGTCGGCTGCCCGCTCAGTGCCCCGTACATCAGCAGCGTGCCGCCCGGGGCGACCGCCCTGCCCAGGTCCAGGACCCCCGGCCCGGCCACGGCGTCGAAGACGAACTCCGCGCCCCGGCCCCCGGTGAGGGCGAGCACCCGGTCGCCCACGCCCTCCTCGTCGGTGACCACCACCTCCGCCGCCCCGCCCGCGCGCAGCCGCTCCGCCTTGGCGCGGGTGCGGGTGGTGGCGATCGGGACGGCGCCGATGCGGCGGGCGACCTGGATCGCCGCCAGCCCCACGCTGCTGGAGGCGGCGGTCAGCACCACCGTGTCCCCGGCGCGCATCCCGCCGACCTCCACGAGCGCCCCGTACGCCGTGAGGTACGGCATCCACACCGCCGCGCCCCGGACCGCGTCGACGCCCTCCGGGCGGTGCAGTACCGCCGCCGCCGGGACGACCGCGCGCTCGGCGTAGACGCCGTAGTCGTTCATCGAGAACCCGGGCACCACGCTCACGGCCCGCCCCGGTTCGAACCCCTTCACGCCCGGGCCGACGGCCTCCACCGTGCCCGACGCCTCGGCGCCGAGCGTGGCCGGGAACGCCTTCGGCGCCTCGATGTAGTCCCCGCCGCGGAACAGGGCCTCGGCGCGGTTGAGGCCGATCGCCTCCACGCGGATCAGCAGTTCGCCCGGTCCGGGCGGGCCGGCCGGGACCTCTTCCAGCCGCAGCACCTCGGGGCCCCCGAGCTCGTGGAACCGCACAGTCCTGGCCATCACGCATCGTCCCTTCCGTCCGGTGCGGCCGCCTCGATCACGCCGCCGGGCCCCACTGAATCCGATGGTTCGACAGATGTCAAACTTTGATGGTCGTCATACTTTGATGGGTGTCGTACGATGGGGGCAGGAGGTGGCGGTCATGGCGGCGGCGACGACAACGGCACGGCGGGGTGGGCGCGACCGCGTCCCCGCCCACCCGGAACTGCGGGACGTGACGCTCCAGCAGGTACTCGAAGCGCTCGTCGATCCGGTGCGCCGCCTCATCGTGCGGGAACTGCACGCCGCGGGCCGGGACCTCAGCTGCGGCACGATCGACCTCCCGGTCGGCAAGTCCACCGCCACCCACCACTTCCACGTACTGCGCGACGCGGGCCTCATCCGCCAGTACTACGTCGGCACCTCCCGGATGAACGCCCTGCGCGCGCAGGAGATGGAGGAGGCCTTCCCCGGCCTTCTGTGCGCCGTCGTGAGTGCGCCGGACGGGTCCTGACGGCGGCCGCCCCCAAGCGGAACCACCCGCTCAGGGGAACGGGGCCTTAAGGGCGGGCGGAGTTCGTGCCGCACCCGGTGCCACCTCGGTGAACACCCGTGGAACAGCCATGAGTTGACGTTGACGGCCGCCGCTCTACGCGCGTTGTGTGGGGCGCATGAGGATTCCCCCACGTTTCGCGGCCCTGGCCGCCGCGGCCGCCGTCGCCGCCACCCTGTTCACCGGCCAGGCCGCCACGGCCGCCCCCGTCCCCGCCCCCGTCCCCGCCCCCGCCTCCGCGCCCGCCGCCGTCGCCTCGGTCGGCGGAATCTGTTACTCCGCCCTGCCCGACGAGGCGTACGACACCCTCCAACTCATCGACCAGGGCGGCCCGTTCCCGTACTCCCAGGACGGCATCGTCTTCCAGAACCGCGAGCGCGTCCTGCCGGCGCAGACCACCGGCTACTACCACGAGTACACGGTGATCACCCCGGGCTCGCCGACGCGCGGGGCCCGACGGATCGTCACCGGTCGTCAGTACATGGAGGATTACTACACCTCCGACCACTACGTCACCTTCCGGCGCATCGACTTCGCCTGCTGACGCAGGGAACGGACACCCCCTGAGGCCCTTCCGCACCGTCTTCGCGCTGGTGGGGGAGGGCCCGGTCCGCCATGCCGTCGCATACACGACTACTGTGGAGTACACACGCATCGGCGTGTCACCGTGCAGGTAACACGTGTATCCAGGGGGAACGAAATGGCGTCCGCGCCCGAAATGGTCGATCTGCTGGAACTGAGCCCGGACTTCGTCCGCGACCCGTACCCGGTCTACGCGCAGCTGCGCGAGCGCGGCCCGGTCCACCACGTCCGCACGCCGGACGGCGAGGACATGTGGCTGATCGTCGGGTACGAGGCCTCGCGCGCCGCCTTCAACGACCCGCGGCTGAGCCGTGACTGGCTCCGGTCCGGCGACATCGGCCAGATCATCAACGTCGAGCAGGACAACCCGGCGCTGGCCCACATGCTGATGGCCGACCCGCCGCACCACACCCGGCTGCGCCGCCTGGTGGCCCGGGAGTTCACCCCGCGCCGCATCGAGGCGCTGGCGCCGCGGCTCCAGCAGATCACCGACGAGCTGCTCGACGCCATGGAGGCGAACGAGGACCGCCAGGGCGACCTCCTGGAGGCGCTCGCCTTCCCGCTTCCGATGACCGTCATCTGCGAGCTGCTCGGCGTGCCCGGCCTGGACCGTGACGCCTTCCGCGCCTGGTCCAACGAGGCGGTCGCGCGCACCAGCCCCGAGGCGGAAGCCGCCGCCTACGCGGGCATGATCACGTACCTGACCGAACTGATCGAGGCCAAGCGTGCCGAGCCGGGTGACGACCTGCTCAGCGCCATGATCCATGCCGTCGACGAGGGTGGGGACCGGCTCTCGCCGTCCGAGCTGATCGGGATGTCCGTCCTGCTGCTGATCGCGGGCCACGAGACCACCGTCAACATGATCGGCAACGGTATGCGCGCCCTGTTCGCCCATCCCGAGCAGCTCGCCGACCTGCGCGCGGACCTCGGTCTGCTGGACGGTGCCATCGAGGAGATGCTCCGCTACGACGGCCCGGTCGAGACCTGCACCGAGCGGCTGGCGCTGGAGGACGTGGAGATGGGCGGCGTGGTGATCCCCAAGCGCTCCACCGTCCTGATCGCGATGGCCGACGCCGACCGCGACCCGGCCCGCTTCGAGGACCCGGACCGCTTCGACATCCGCCGTGACGCCCGCGGCCACATCGCCTTCGGGCACGGGCTGCACTACTGCCTCGGGGCCCCGCTGGCCCGGCTGGAGGGCCGCATCGCCCTGCGTTCGCTGCTGGAGCGCTTCCCGGAGCTCACCAGCGACGCGGACGAGGCGAAGCTCCCCTGGGTCCCCGGCATGCTGATCCGCGGTGTGAAGCAGCTCCCCGTCCGCTGGTGACCCGCCGTCCGGGGCCCCGGCCGCCGGGGCCCCGGGGGACGCGCTACTCGGCGGCGGCCGACAGGTGCTGCTCCGCCGCCAGGACCGCCTGGTGCGTGCTGGGGCGGCCCATCAGGACGCAGAGGGTGTAGGCGACGTCGTCCATCGCCCGGAGGGTGCCCGGGTCCGTGGGGGCGGCCGCCAGACGGGCCTGGCAGCCGCGCAGCCGGGACAGGACCTCCTCGGTGCGCAGCCGGCTCGGCTGGATCCCCACCGTCTGGACCGCGCCCGGGCGGTGCGGGGTGCGGGCCGCCTCCAGGGAGCGGCGCAGGGCCCGTTCGATCCGTACGGGCATCGGCATCCCGAGGGTCCCGGCGACCATCGCCGCCGCCACCTCGACCGCCGTGACGCGGGCCAGCTCGGCCGCCGCCAGCAGGATCTGCTTCGCCTCGCGGACCGAACAGGGGGCCGCCGCCATCAGGAGGCCCACCGCCCAGGTGTGCGTCGGGCTCTCCCCGGGCGGCCCGCCCCGCGCGGGAGCGACCTCGGCCGAGAGGGCGGGGGACGGCGGATCACCGGGAGACGCCACGAGAGGATCCCTTCAGGCCGCGGACCGCGGCGACGAGAAGCACGTCAGGCCAGCCCGCCCCTCGCGGGACGTGTCCTCACCCACGCTGACACACCCGGTGGGGATCCGCACCGCGTGCCCGGCCCTCCGGGGGTGCTCAGAACTCCGAGTTGGCGAACCAGAGGTCCAGCAGCTCCGCGTCCCCGCCGGTCTCCACCGTCGCCGCCGAGCGGTCCAGACGGCCGTAGAGCAGCAGGAGCAGGTCGGCCGCCGGGGCGCGGACCACCGCGTCGGCCGGGACGGCCGCGTCGGCGGGGTTCCGGTCCGCAGCGCCGTCCGCGAGCACGCCGAAGCCGTCGGGACGCAGCCGGACCGGCCACGAGCCGTCCGTGTCGGTGCACTCGAAGCGGATGGTCCGGTCCGCTCCGCGCAGCCGGGCCACCTTGGGCGCGAAGATCGCCGCGTAGGGCAGGTTGACGAGGAACTCGTCCACGCCGTCGCGGGCGAGCGCGCGGTCGACGGCCGAGGGCAGCCCCAGCGCACGCTCGGCGTCGACCCGGTGGACCAGGGTCTCGAACGCCATCCGGCGCACCCAGAAGCGCGCGTGGCCGTCGGCGCCCCACACCCACATGGGCGCGTCCAGGTCGGTGCCGGCGAACACCTCGGCCGCCTCGGCGGCGCCCTCGGCCAGCCAGTCGGCGTATCCGTCCGCCCGTTCCGGCAGCCGCAGGTCCACGTCACGGCTGGTCGGCGGTGCCTGGATCCGCTGCCGCAGCAGTACGGAGAACCACCGGTGCACGCTTCCGGCGTGCCGCGTCAGATCGGTCAGGTCCCAG
Source organism: Streptomyces sp. NPDC058157 (assembly GCF_042884105.1). Taxonomy (NCBI): domain Bacteria; kingdom Bacillati; phylum Actinomycetota; class Actinomycetes; order Kitasatosporales; family Streptomycetaceae; genus Streptomyces; species Streptomyces sp. NPDC058157. The sequence continues at coordinate 14,859 of NZ_JBHVUQ010000099.1, read as the reverse complement.
CCGGGGCAGGTGGGCACGGGGGCCGTCATGTCGGCACCCCTGACCAGGTCCGCGAACCGGGCGGCCTCCGCCGCCACGGCCGCCCGGTGGTCGAGCTGGTCGGCTGTGTTCATGCTGGGAGCCCTTCTGGCCTGATCGGATGGATGCCCCAGGCACTCTTTCACAGCCCGGCCGGTGCCCCTCCACCGGCTCCGCCGTCGCGACCCCGGCCCCAGAGCCGGGCCAGGTGCCCGTGCAGCACCTCCTGGGCCTGGTCCGCGGTGAGGTGGCCGACGAGGACGTGCGTGGTGAGGCCGTCCGCGAGGGCGAGCAGGGTGCGGGCCTCCTGGCGGGCCTCCCGGCCGGGGTCCTGGCGGGGGTCCAGGGGGACGGGCGCCGGCTCCTCCCCGGCGGCTTCCGCGAGGAGGCGGGTGAACATCGCCTCCAGGCCCGCGTAGTCCTTCCTCAGGGTTTCGGCCAGCGGCGCGCTGACCGCCGCCTGCGCGACGAACGCGAGCCAGACCCTGGCCTCCGCGCGGTGCTCCTCGCGCAGCAGCGCGACCTCCGTGGCCGCGTGGCCCAGCGCGGAGGCGGCCGACTGGGCCGGGCTCCGCACGAGGCGGGCCCGTACCCGTTCGCCGATCCGCTCGCCGATGTGCCCGAGGGTGAACAGGAGCATCTCGTCCCGGGTGCGGAAGCACCGCTGCACGGCCCCCATCGACACCCCGGCCCGCCCCGCGACGTCGCGCAGGGTCACGCCCTCCAGCCCGCGCTCGTCCGCCAGCCCGCACACCGCCCCGGCGATCAGCCGGCGCCGCTCCTCGTGGTCCACCTGCCTGGGCACGTGCCCTCGCCTCCCTCGCCGCCTCCGGTACCCCGCAGCTTATTCGATGCGGCTGCATCGGTTCCCGTATTAGAGTTCGGGTGATCCGATGCAAGCGCATCGGAAAACGACGAAGGAAGAGGGACGAGCCATGCCGGAAGCCCTGTGGCGCAGGACGGCCGCCGCACAGGCGCGAGCCGTGCGCGACGGCGAGGTGTCCGCCGCCGAACTGGTCGAGAGCCACCTGGAACGCATCGCCGAGGTCAACCCGACGGTCAACGCCGTCACCCAGCTGATGGCGGAACGGGCCCGCGCGGCCGCGGCGCTGACCGACCGCCGGCGCGCCGCCGGCGAGCAACTCGGCCCCCTCGCGGGCGTCCCCTTCACGGTGAAGGAGACCACCCCCGTCGAAGGCGTGCCGACCACCTTCGGTGTACCCCGCTTCCGCGACCTGGTGGCCCGGGCCGACGCACCGCCCGTGGCCCGGCTGCGCGCCGCCGGGGCCATCCCCATCGGCCACGCCAACATACCCACCCTGGTCCTCGCCGGGATGCACACCCGCAGCGAGCTGTTCGGCGACACCGTCAACCCGTGGGACCCCTCCCGCACCCCCGGCGGTACCAGCGGCGGCGACGCCGTGGCCGTCGCCACCGGCATGGCCGCCCTGGGCCTCGGCAACGACTCCGGCGGCTCCATCCGCGTCCCCGCCCAGTTCTGCGGGGTCGCCGGGCTGAAGCCCACCCCCGGCCGCTTCCCCGCCGACCACCGCGTGCTCGGCCCCGAGGACCCCGGCCCGGCCTCGCAGGCCCTCGTCACCGACGGCCCGGTCGCCCGCAGCGTGGCCGACCTCCGCCTGGCCTACGAGGCACTGGCCGGCACCGATCCACGCGACCCGAGGGCCGTCCCCGTACCCGCCTACGGGCCCCCGCTCCCCGGCCCGCTGAAGGTCGCCGTGGTGGCGGACCCCGGCGGCCGCGGGGTCCACCCCTCGGTCCGCGCCGCCGTCGCCGACGCGGCCGCCGCGCTCGCCGACGCCGGGTACGAGCTGTGCGAAGTCCCCGACGTACCGCGGCTGGAGGAGACCCTCGACGCCTACGACCGCATCACCTGCACCGAGTTCGCCCCGGCCTGGCCGGCGGTCCGCACCCTGCTGGGGGAGGGCGGGGACCGCTACATCCAGCTGGCGATGGAACGCACCCCGCCCGCAACCGCCGCCGAACTGGTGGGGCTGACGGGTACCTGGCTGGGCATCCGGCGCACCTGGGCCGAGTTCCTCGACACGTACCCGCTGGTCCTCGGCCCCTCGTTCACCGAACCGCCGGTCGAGCCCGGGCTGGAGTCACGCGACCAGGCGGGCCGCGACCGGGTCGCCTCCGGCATGCGCCTGTGCACGGCGACCAGCTTCGCCGGCGTCCTGGCCGTGGCGGTCCCCACGGGCCTGCGCGACGGGCTCCCATCCGGGGTGCAGATCATCGGACGGGCCTTCCGCGAGGACCTCTGCCTGGCCGCCGCCCAGGCCGTCGAGGACCGCCTCGGGGTCCTCACACCGGTCGACCCCCGGCGGGGGTGAGCCTCGCCGGGGCCGGGCCGTCGGGGCGGACCGTGAGGCCGTACACGGCCCCGCCCGGGACCGAGGAGAAGACCGGGACGTGCAGCGGCAGCAGGTGCTCCAGCAGCACCGTCGACTCCCGCAGCGCGAACCGCGTGCCCAGGCAGGCCCGGGGCCCCAGCCCGAAGGGCAGGTAGGAGCCCGTCACGGACGGACGCGCGCCCCGGGCCGTGAAGCGCCGCGGGTCGAAGCGCTCGGGGTCCGGCCACAGCTCCGGGTCACGGTGCGTCAGGTACGGGCAGACCAGCACGTCGCTGTCCGCCTCCACCGCGTACCCGGCCACGGTGTCGTCCTCCGCCGTGTACCGGGGCAGGATCCAGGCCGACGGGTACAGCCGCAGCGTCTCCCCGACCAGCGCCTGCACCGCCTCGCCGCGCTCCGGTGAGCCCTGCGCCCCGGCGGCCAGCGCCTCCGCGCGGGCCTGCGGGAAACGGTCGAGCAGCAGGTACAGCCAGGTGAGGGTGGTGGCGGTGGTCTCGTGCCCGGCGACCAGCAGCGTCACCAACTCGTCGCGCACCAGCGCGTCGGAGTACCCGGGGCGCCCCTCGCCGGCCCCGACCAGCACCTGCAGCAGCCCCGGCCCGTCGGGCCCCGGCTCCCCGCGCCGGGCTGCGGCCACCGCTTCCCGGGCCACCGCGTCGATCCGGGCCAGGTCCCCGGCCACCGAGTCCCGCGCTTGCTCCGCATCGGCCGGCAGGGTCGGCAGCGCCGCCACCACGGCCGCGACGGAGGCCAGCTCGCGGGCGGTGTCCGGGTCCAGGGCATGGCCGGTGAGGGAGCGCCAGATGGTGTCCAGGGCGAAGCGGCGCATCTCCTCGCCGACGTCGAAGACCTCCCCGGTGCGCGCGTACCCGGCCCACCGGGCGGCCGCCGTCCGCGCCGCACCGGCGATCCGCTGCTCGTAGCGGCGCATCCCCGTCCCGGTGAACTGCGACTGGAGCAGCCGCCGCTGCCGCCTCCAGGCCTCGCCCGTCGCGGCGAGCAGCCCGTCCCCGACCAGCAGACGGGCCCGGTGGGAGCGCTTGACGTACCGGTCCGGGTGCAGCGCGAGCACGTGCCGCACCGCCTCCGGCGCGGTGACCAGCACGGTGGGCCGCGGCCCCAGCCGGACGCCGGCCACCCCACCGAGCCGCTCGCGCGCCCGCGCCAGCAGCTCGACCAGCTCCCCCTTCCCGGCCCGCCACGACGCGACGTCCGCCGCGTCCAGTTCGGGCACGGGCACCGGCCCGGATCCCCCACCCGGCCCGGACGGCTGCCGGGGGAGCGGCGTGGGAGCGGCGTCTGCGGTCACGGGGCTTCTCCTGTCCGGCCGTCGGCCCGGCCGTAGAGAGGTGCTGGACAACCCGGACTGTACGCGCACGGGCGAGCCCCCACCCGCCGTACGGATCTTCTGGAGCGGCCCGGGGAGGCATACGATCCTTCGGGTACACCGGCGTACGACCCAGGGGAGGGACCTCCGTGTCCGAGGCGGAATCCGATGTGAAGCGCGAACTCGACGGGCTGATGGCGGCCTTCCTCGGCGCGTTCACCAACACCGGTGGCGCCGCGCCGGACGTCGACGCCGTGCGGAGGGTGTTCATCCCCCAGGGGATGATCATCAAGAACCTCGGCGGCGAGCCCGTCGTCCACGACCTCGACTCCTTCATCGAACCCCGGCGCCGGATCCTCACCGACGGGACCCTGACGGAGTTCTCGGAATGGGAAGTGGCCGAACGCACCGAGATCTTCGGCTCGATCGCCCACCGCTTCAGCGAGTACCGCAAGTCCGGCCGCCTCGACGGCGAGTGGTTCGAGGGGGAGGGCCGCAAGACCACCCAGTTCGTCCGCACCCCGCAGGGCTGGCGGATGAGCTCGATGGCCTGGGACGACCTCCAGGACGGGTAGGGAAACAGCTGGCCACCGGCGGTGGGCCGTGCTTCCCTGCCCTGATGGACAGCGAAAGCGCGAGCGCACCCGAAGGAAGCCCGACGCATCTGGTCCGGCGCAGGACCGACCGAGACCTCGACGCGTGCGTCCGGGTACTCGCCCGGGTTCACGAGCGGGACGGCTATCCGGTCAACTGGCCCGAGCGGCCCGCCGACTGGCTGAGGCAGCCGACGCTCCTCGCCGCCTGGGTGGCCGAACGGGACGGCCGGGTCGCCGGCCATGTCGGCCTGGCCCGCAGCACCGCGGACGATGCCGCACCCGGGCTGTGGAGCAGGCGTGAGGGTGTCGGCAACCGGGCGACCGCGGTGGTCGGCCGGCTGTTCGTCGCTCCGGGGGCGCGCGGCCGCGGGATCGGCGCCCTGCTGCTGGCGCAGGCCGCCCGGGCGGCACGGGACCGGGGCCTGCATCCCGTGCTCGACGTCGTCGCGTCCGACACCGCCGCCGCGGCCCTCTACGAGCGGCTGGGCTGGGAACTGATCGGCACCGCCGAGCAAAGGTGGGGCCCGGAGCAGATCGTGACCGTCCGCTGCTACGCGGCACCCTGAGGGCGACGGCCCGGGCGGGTCAGCCTCCCGCCGGGTCCTCCGCGCCGGCGGGGAGTTCGTAGATGCGGCCGTCGACGCCCGCGCGGTACAGCCGGCCCGCCGCGAAGCCCTCGGTGCCTCGGCCGTACACGAGCTGCGTGGACAGCCGGAGTTCCGGGCCCGACGCCACCGCGCACAGCGCGCCGTCCTCGATCCGCCAGACCTCGCCCGCCGCGTGGGTGGCGATCAGCGGCCTGCCCCGGCCGTCGAGGGTGAGGCCGTCCGGCAGGCCCACCGCGTCCGTTCCCGTGGTCGAGACCCAGCGCCGCGGGTGCCCCGGGTCCGCGACGGGGATGCGGTACACCCCGGGTGCGAGGGTGGTCTGGACGACGTACACCTGCGTCCCGTCCGGGGACACCGCGATCCCGTTGGGCTGCGGCACCCGCGCCCACGCGGGGTCCACGCGCCCGTCCGGGGTGACCCGCCCGATGCCCGTACCGCCCAGGGTCGTCGTGTACACCGTTCCGTCGGGGGCCAGGGCCACCCCGTCGATCCCGCCGAGCCCCGAGGCGTACACGCCGACGGCCCCGGTCTCCGGGTCCACCTCCAGCAACTCGGAGACCGGCAGCAGGTCGCCGGTCAGCGAGTGCGCGAGGTCGTTGCCCGTGCCCACGAGCAGCTTGCCGTCCTCGCGCACGACGATCCCGCCGTTGGCGCCGACGTCCCCGGTGAGCGCGACGGGCGCGGCGCCCGGCGCGTCGATGCGGTAGACGCGGCCGCTGAAGTACGCGGTGGCGAACATCCGGCCCTGCCGGTCCACCGCGACGGACTCGGTCCAGTCCGGGACGTGCGCCACCTGCACCGGCCCGCCCGCCCCCGACGATCCGCAGCGCGGCGCCGCCAGCGCCGGTGCGGCGGGTACGAGGACCCCGGCCGCCAGCACCCCCAGCGCCGCCAGCACCGCGACCCCGCGTCCGTTCCACCCCATCGGTTCCCCTCCCGGCCGTGGGCCCTGCGCCCCGAGCAGTATCGGCCCGCGCGGCCTCCCCGACGACCGGTTCCCGGGCCAACTCCGCCCGCGGACAGGCCGGAACCCTCCCCCCGGGGCCGTCCACAGGGGCACATGTGACGATGACCCCGGCACATCCGCACCACATGGGGGGACCATGCGCACCCGAACCACCACCGCCGGCCTCGCCGCCACCCTGGCGGCGCTCCTCGCCCTGTCCGGGTGCAGCTCGTCGGACGGCGGCCCGCACACCACCGCGAGCACCCCGGCGGCCGCGCCCGCGCCCGTGCAGGGCGGCGGCGCCGGGTACGAGGGCCCCCGCCCCCAGGACCAGAACCTGCTGGCCTGGACCGGCGACCCGGGCGACGCGGGGCACGTCACCGCGCAGTCGGCGGCCGGGGTCGGCGGCCGGATCACCCTGGTGCGGGTCGGCCTGCGCGAGCAGATCACCTGGTCGAACATCTGGCTCGGCCTGGCCGGCATCGACGCGAACGCCCAGCTCTCCAACTGCTACCTCGGCGTGTACGACGCCACCGGCAAGCTCGTGGCGTCCACCGCCGACATCTCGCCCCAGCTCATGACCGACGCGGTGGCCAAGCCGCTGCCCCTGACCAAGCCGTTCACCGCGGGCACCGGGACCTACTTCATCGCCCTCCTGCTGAACGGGAACTGGGCCACCAACGCCCTCACCCTGAAGGCCACCGGCGCAGGCATCTCCGTGAACGCGGGCCTGGCGCCCCCCGCCCTGCGCTACAGCACGGTCCTGACCGGCCAGACCTCGCTGCCGCCCGCCCTCAACCTCGCCGAGCAGTCCACCGGCACGATCAACACCGGCTGGGGCAGCCAGTGGTACGGGATCTCCTGACCGACCCGTACCACGGGCCGTCCGGCCGGGCGGGGTGCGCTCGGTCAAGAGGGCTTGGTCAGGAGGGCTTGGTCAGCGAGAAGGCGGTGACGGTCACCTTGTTGTCGCACTCGGCGAACTGCCCGTCGTCCATGGCGATCTGGTGCGCGCCCGCGCCCGGGACGCGGATGACGAGCGTGGGGAAGACCACGGGCGTGGAGCCGGACACGCAGTAGCCGTCCGCCTCTCCCTGGACGTTGACGAAGGTCAGCTTGGTCCAGGCGCGGGCTCCCGGGGTGAGCGTCACGGGGGCGGCCGTACCGCTGTTGGTGGTGGCCAGCGGGAGGTTCTTGTCGGGAGCGCCGTTGCCGGCGCCCGCCACCTGCGGGAAGCCGCTGAGGGTGCAGGTCGTGTGGCTGCTCACCGAGACGACCACCGCCCCCGTCCCGGTACCGGGCGGGCGGACGTCGGCCAGGTGGGCGGGGGAGAGCAGGAGGTCCTCGCCCGTGCAGGCCTTCGCCTTGCCGCCCGAACCCGGCGCGGAGGCCGTCGGCTTCGCACCGCCGCCGCCGGTGGACGAGGAGCCGCCCGAACCGCCGGAGGCCGACGTGCCGCCGGACGCCGACGTGCCGCCGGACCCCGACGAGCCGCCGGTCCCGCCCGTGCCGCTGCCGACGGGCGTCGCCTGGGCCGGTCCCGAGGCCGCCGGCGGGGAGGAGGGCCCGCCGGCCGCGCCCGGGTCCCCGGCCGGGCCGCAGCCCGTCATCAGGGCGGTGGCCGCCGCGGCCGCCGCCAGTGCCGCCGCCGTGCGCCGAAGGCCTGCTGCGTACTGCATGGGGTGCTCCCGTTGTTCTCACGACCGGTCCCGCGCCGGCACTCGCGACCAGGGATACGCGCCGCACCCACGCCGGGGTTGCGCGAACGCGCCGCTGTGGCGGATCCGTGACATGACCTGGACATACGCGGCACCGTCAGCCACCCCTGCCCGGCCCGCCGTCCGTCCCGCCCCCGCCCGCGCCGCCGTCCCTCCCGTCCCCGGCCGAGCCGAGCCCCGCGTCCCGGGCCCGCGCCACGGCCTCCGCCCGGCTGGCGACGCCGAGCTTCTCGAAGACGCGGGTGACGTGGTTGCGCACGGTCTTCTCCGCCAGGAACAGCTCGCGCGAGATCCGCCGGTTGTCGTACCCCCGGGCGACCAGGTCCAGTACCTCCGCCTCACGTGCCGTCAGCGCGGGGAACGCCCGTTCCGCTTCGTGCCGGGGCCCGCCGGTGACCAGGGCCGTGAGCCGGGCGGCCACGCCGGGGCCGAAGACCGCGCCCCCGGCCGCCACCGTGCGCACCGCGTGGAGGACCTCCTCCCGGCCGGCGCCCTTGACCAGGTAGCCGCGCGCCCCCGCGTGCAGGGCGGCGAGGAGGGCGGTGTCGTCGTCCGCCATCGTCAGCACCAGCACCGCCAGTTCCGGATGCTCCTCGGCCAGCCGCCGGGTGGCGTCGACGCCCGAACCGTCCGGCAGGGACAGGTCCATCACCACCACCTGCGGCCCGCCGGCGGCCACCGCCCCGGGCAGCTCGGCCAGCGTCCGGGCCTCGCCGACGACCCGTATGCCGTCGGCGCTCTCCAGCGCGGACCTCAGCCCCTCCAGAAACAGCGGGTGGTCCTCGACGATCACCACACGTACCTGCGCCTCATCGGACTGCACGTACCCCACTATGGGGCGCTCCGCCCCCGATCTCCGTGAATGCCGCGTGAGAGGAACGGGGGTTCTTTTCGGCCCCCGGTTCCGGCCACTCGGAACATGTGTCCCATCCGGCGATCTTGTAGGGGAAAGGCGGCATTGAGCCAGTGAACCGTCTGATCGCCACCTTTGCAGGGCAGATCAACAACCTCGCAGGTCCCGCCTGTTGACTGGGGCAACATCTGAGTCCAGAAGCCGAGACGAACTGTGCGGTAATCCAACCGGAGCCGCGCTTTGCGGATAGGTTCTGAACGTCGCCGCCGCACCCGGGACACGGGGTCCGATCGGGGAATCGCGGCGACAGGGACGTGACCACTCCCATGACAACAGCAATCCGGACCAGCGCCTTCCGCGTTGACCCCTACACCCCGCACTGCCAGGTCATCGCAGGCGAGGGTGACCACGCCGTCATCGGAATCTCACCCGGCAACTCCTATTTCTCCGCCCAGCGCGTGCACGCGCTCGCCGAATGGGCCCTCGACAACTTCCGGCAGGCCGACCTCATCTACACGGATCTTCACGTGGCCGAAATGTATGTGGCCATGGGCTATCCGGAGGACGAGGCCCGTCGTAAAACGGTCAAGAACCTCCGCGGTGTTCGCGCCAAGGTCACCAACGCGGTGGCCGACATCGACCCGTCGGGGACCCGGCTGCGCGGGAGGCCCATGTCCTCGCTCCAGGGCATCGCCGCCTACGACCGCATGCACGCGGACCTGCTGGAACGGCTCGGCACCGATCCGGCGTTCGCCCAGACCGCGAACGAACTCGTCGACATCTTCCTCTCCTCCAAGGTGCTCGGCGGCCAGCAGGCCACCGAACACCAGCGGAAGGTGTGCCTGGACTACGTGTGCGCCGAGGCGCCCCTGTTCCTCGACACCCCCGCGATCCTCGGCGTCCCCTCGTCGCTGAACTGCTACCACCAGGCGCTGCCCATGGCGGACCTGCTCTACTCGCGCGGCGCCGGACTGCGGGCCTCCCGCAACCAGGGCCACGCCGTCGTCACCCCCGCCACCGAAGGAGACCAGCTGTGACCACCCACGCGGAGCCGATCCTCGACTTCCCGTTCACGTGGGACGGCACCCACCTGCCCGCCCAGATCGGCGAACTCGCCCCGGTGGTGAAGGTGCGCACCATCGCCGGCGCCGAGGCCTGGCTGGTCTCCTCGTACGAGCTCGTCAAGCAGGTCCTCGAGGACGACCGGTTCAGCCTCAAGAACACCTCCGACCCGGGGGTGCCCCGCCAGTACGCGCTGACGATCCCGCCCGAGGTCGTCAACAACATGGGCAACATCACCGGAGCCGGTCTGCGCAAGGCCGTGATGAAGGCGATCAACCCCAAGGCGCCCGGCCTCCAGGAGTGGATGGAGGGACACGCCGCCGAGCTGGTCGAGCGGATGCTCAAGCACGGAGCCCCCGTCGACATCCGGTCCATGTTCACCGACCCCTTCTCGGAGGCGATGCACTGCCAGATCCTCGGCGTACCGCAGGAGGCGGCCCCGCTGCTCTCCGAGTCGCTGCCGATCGCGTTCATGAACAGCGCGAGCGAGATCCCCGCGGCCCGGCTGAACTGGGACCGCGACATCGCGTACATGACGGCCCGCCTCGACGACACCGGTCAGGGCCTGATCGGCGACCTCGCCAAGCTGCGCGGCACCGAGGGCTACGAGCACGTCAGCGACGAGATGTTCGCGACCGTCGGCGTCACGCTGTTCGGCGCGGGCGTCATCTCCACCGCCGGCTTCCTCGCCATGGCGCTGGTCACCCTGCTCACCCACCCGGAGGAGGCCGACCACCTGGCCGACCACCCGGAGCTGATGCCGCAGGCCGTGGACGAGCTGCTGCGCATCAACCTGTCCATCGGGGACGGCCTGCCCCGCCTCGCCATGGAGGACATGACCCTCGGCGACGTCGAGGTGAAGAAGGGCGAGCTGGTCCTCGTGCTGCCCGAGGGCGCCAACTTCGACCCCTCCGTCTTCCCGGAGCCGCACCGCCTCGACTTCACGCGGGCCAACTCCTCCGCCCACTTCTCCTTCGGCGGCGGCTCCCACTACTGCCCGGCCACGGCCCTGGGCAAGAAGCACGCCGAGATCGGCCTGCGCGCCGTGCTCGCGGCGATGCCCCGGCTGCGGCTGGCGGTTCCCGTCGAACAGCTGGTGTGGCGCACCGGCTTCATGAAGCGCCTCCCCGAGCGCCTGCCGGTGATGTGGTAGTCACCGGCCGGTCCCGCTGACGGCACGACGAGGCCCCCACCCCGGACGCGGGGCGGGGGCCTCGGCCGTTCAGCTGCCGGCGGAGGCGTTGCCGGAGAGGACCGGGATGTTGTCCAGGATGTGCGACAGGGACTCGTCGCCCTTGGCCTGGGTGGAGTTCTCGGTGCACTGCTGGTTCTGCGGGTTGGACAGGACGTTGACGTCCTGGACGCCGACGTTGGCCAGGATGGCCACCAGCGACTGGGCGTTCACCTTGACGGGCAGGCCGATGCAGGGCTTGTTCGCGGAGCCCTGGATCAGAGCGGCCTGCGGGCTCATGTCACCCGCGGTCTTCTGGTTGCCGTAGATCTGCTGGGCACCGTTGCCGTTGACGGTGTTGATCCCGTTGTCGTTGCCGATGGCCATGGCCGGGGCGGCAGCGGCAGCGCCCGCGCCGATCGCGGCGGCGGTGGCTACGGCGGTGACCATCATCTTCTTCAGCATGCTCGAAAGGTTCCTTGTCTGGCGGAGGACCCGGCCCGGACGGGGAGGTCGCCCTGGATAACGGGGGTACGCCCGAGAGGGTGGCGCAACGTCACCCGATCGCCGGTCGGGGCCCGCGCCGGGTGCCGGAACCCCCCTTCGGATCTGTGTCCGAATGTGACGGGGAAGCGTCATTGCGGCCATGCGGCGGCCGCGGGGAGGATGGACGCATGCCCACCGCACACCGTGTCGTCATCGCGGTCTTCCCCGATGTCGACCTCCTCGACGTCACCGGCCCCGCAGAGGTCTTCGCGCTCGCCAACCGCGAGACCGGGGGCCGGGCCGGGTACGAGGTCCGCCTCGCCGGGGCCGCCGCCGGTGCGGTGCGCACGTCGGCGGGCGTACGGCTGCTGACCGACGTGGCGTTCGCCGACGTCGGCGCCGAGGTGGACACCCTCCTCGTGCCGGGCGCCGTCGACATGGCCGAGGGCGGGCCGGTCGCCCGGATCGACGGGGAGGTCGTCGCCTGGGTGCGGGAGACCGCCCCGCACGCCCGGCGCGTCGCCTCGGTGTGCGTGGGCGCCCATCTGCTGGCCGCGGCCGGCCTGCTCGACGGACACACGGCCACCACCCACTGGTCGACGGCCGCCCAGCTCGCCGCCGAGCACCCCGGCGTCACGGTCGATCCGGACCCCATCTTCGTGCGGACCGACCGCGGCCGGCTGTGGACCGGGGCCGGCATCAGCGCCTGCCTGGACCTCGCGCTGGCCCTGGTCGCCGAGGACCTGGGCGAGCAGACGGCGCTCGCCGTGGCCCGGCAGCTGGTGATGTACCTCAAGCGGCAGGGCGGCCAGAGCCAGTTCTCGGTTCCGCTCAGCCGCCCGGCCGCCGGGCGCCGCGAGATCGACGAGCTGCGGCTGTGGATCGCCGACCACCCCGACGCGGACCTGTCCGCGCCGGCCCTGGCCGCCCGGATGTGCCTGAGCGAACGGCACTTCGCGCGCGTCTTCAAACAGGAGACGGGCACCAGCCCCGCCGCGTACGTCGAGGCGGTCCGGGTCGAACTGGCGCGGCGCCTGCTGGAGACCACCGACTGCCCCCTCGACCAGGTGGCGGCCGGGTCCGGACTCGGCTCTGCGGAGACCTTGCACCGGGCCTTCCGGCGCCAGCTCGCCACCACCCCGGCGGCCTACCGGCGCCGCTTCCGCACCCAGCCGGCCTGACGACCTGACGGTCTGACGACGTGACGGTCTGACGGCCGGCGACACCACCACACCCGAACACCCCTGATTCCCCCGGCGGACGCACGGCCGGGCGGAGCGCTGTGCCCTGCCCGCTTCCCGCCCGCATCCGCCGGGCCGCATCCCGATGAACACCGATGGAAGGCAGTCCAAGTGAGCACCACGACCACCACCACCCACGGCACCACCGCGTCCACGACCCTGCGCGACCTGAGCGGGCTGGAGAACCGGCCGGCCCGGCTGGCCGAGTCCGTCCTGATCCTGATCGACTTCCAGAACACCTACCGCACCGGCGTGATGGCCCTGGAGGGCGCCGAGGAGGCCGTCGCGGCGGGCGCCCGCCTGCTGGAGCGGGCCCGCGCCGCCGGGACCCCCGTCGTGCACGTCGTCCACGACGGCGGCGAGGGCAGCCCGTACGACGTCCGCGAGCACATCGGCGCCCTCAGCGAGGAGGTCGCCCCGGCCGACGGCGAACCCGTCGTCGTGAAGAACTTCCCCAACGCCTTCCACGCCACCGAGCTGGAGAAGACCCTGGCCGGCCTCGGCTTCGCCGCGGGCAGCGGCAAGGACCTCGTCCTCGCCGGGTTCATGACGCACATGTGCGTCACCTTCACCGCCCAGCAGGCCTTCAACCTCGGCTACCGGCCCACCGTCGTCGCCGAGGCCACCGCCACCCGCGCCCTCGCCGCCCCCGACGGCACCGTCCTGCCCGCCGCGGCCCTCCAGCGCGCCGCCCTGACGACGATCACCGACATGTTCGGCGTCGTCGTCCCCACCGCGGACGACCTCCGCCCCTGACCGGGGCCCTGGCCCGCCCCCTGGGACACCCCCTAGGCTGCCGCCGTGAGCAGCGCGGAGACCGGGCGACGGCACCTGATCGGTGCCGGGCTCGGCGTGCTCGCGGCGGCCCTGGCCGGATGTGGCGGCGGCTCCGGGCCCGTGTTCCGGCTCCGGCTGGCGACCGGGCCCGCGGGCGGCCCGTACAACGCCTTCGGGCAGGCCCTCGCCCGGGCGCTCGCCGACAGCGGGAGCCCGCTGCGGATCGTGCCCGTCACCACCGCCGCCAGCGTGGACAACCTGCGCCGGCTGGACGAGGGCTCCGTCGACCTCGCCCTGTCCATGGCCGACGTGGCCGAGGACGCCGCCGCGGGGCGCGAGCCCTTCGCCCGCCCGGCGCCGGTGACGGCACTGGCCCGCGTCTACGTCAACTACACCCACCTCCTCGTCCCGGCCGCGGGCCCGGCCCGTTCCGTGACGGACCTCGCCGGACGCCCGCTCGCGGCCGGCGCCGCCGGATCGGGGGTCCAGGTCCTGGCCGGCCGCCTGCTGAGCACCGCCGGGCTCACCACGGGCCCGTCAGCCGCGGACGAACGGCAGCTGGGCCTCGCCGAATCGGCGGCGGCGCTGCGCGCGGGCACCGTCGACGCCGTGTTCTGGTCCGGCGGGGTCCCCACCCCGGCCCTGACCGGCCTGGCCCGCGAACTGCCCCTGCGCTTCCTCCCGCTGGACGGCTACGCGGGAGCCCTGCGCGACCGGTACGGGCCCGTCTACACGGCGGTCACCCTGCCCGCCGGGGCCTACGGACTCTCCGCGCCCGTGGGCACGGTCGGCGTCGCCAACTACCTGCTGGCCCGCGCGGACGTGCCCGCCGACGCCGCGGGCGACCTGCTCCGGGTGGTCTTCGACCGCCGCCACGACCTGCTGCGGGAGGTGACGGCGGGGGTACGGCTGGAGCCCCGCTTCGCCATCTCCACCGGCCGGGTCCCGCTCCACCCCGGCGCCGTCGCCCACTACCGCTCGGTGTACGGCTGACCCGGCGCGGGGCACGGCAGCCGGAACGCGAAGACGAGCCCGCGCGGATCGTTCCCGGCGACCTCCAGCCCGCCCCCGCTCAGCCGGGCGATCTCCTCGGCGATGGCCAGCCCCAGCCCGCTGCCGGGCAGGTTCTGGTGCTCGGGGGCGCGCGCGAACCGCCCCAGCAGCAGCTCCCGCCGCCCGGCCGGCACCCCCGGCCCGTCGTCGGCGACCCGTACGAGGGCCTCCCCGCCCGGCGAGCCCGAGACCGCCACCTCCACCCGGCCGCCGGAGGGGACGAACTTCACCGCGTTGTCCAGCAGCGCGTCCAGGATCCGCCCCGCCGCGTCCGGCAGGGCCCGTACGCGCAGCTCCCGCGGCAGACCATCGGCCGCCAGCTCCAGCTCCAGCTCCAGCCCCGCGGCCCGGAAGACCGGCTCCCAGGCCTCCACCCGCCCCCGCACCGCCCCCGCCAGGTCCTGGTCCACGGGCCGCGCCGTCCCGGACTCCAGCCGCGCCAGCGCCAGCAGCCCGTCCAGCAGCTCCTCCAGCCGCTCCGCCTCGTCCAGGGCCCGGGCGTGCTCGGCCAGACCCGGCCCCGGCGCGACGTGCGGTTCCACGTTCTCCAGCTGGAGCACCAGCGTGGCCAGCGGGTTGCGCAGCTGGTGGGAGGCGTCGGCGACGAACGCCCGCTGACGGCCCAGGG
>NZ_JBHVUQ010000098.1:0-28542 GCF_042884105.1 Streptomyces sp. NPDC058157 | reverse complement strand
GCTCTGACCTCTGCCAGTACAGCGGTTCCTCGTCCCACCCATGCCGACCCCCTCCGGAGGAGCACCCGATGAGCACCCCGACCACGACACGGCTCGCCCTCGCCGTGGCCGCCACGACCCTCTTCGCGGTGACGGCCGCGACCCCGGCGGTCGCGGCGCCCGGTGCCGGTACCGGTGCCGGTGCCGTCGCCCTGCATCCGGAGCCCAAGGCTCCCCGGGAGTTCGTCGCACTGGACTCCGTCGACCCCACGATCATCCAGGAGATGCGCTACCCGTCGGCGCACAACTTCGTCGGCGAGCGCATCGACGGCTACCGGCAGCCCGTCTGCATACTGACGCGCCCGGCGGCCGAGGCCCTGCACCGGGCCCAGGCGCAGCTCCTGCTGCAGGGGTACTCGCTCAAGGTGTACGACTGCTACCGGCCGCAGCGCGCCGTCGACCACTTCGTGCGGTGGGCCAAGGACCTCGCGGACGAGCGGATGAAGGCGGAGTTCTATCCCCGGGTCGACAAGTCCCGCCTGTTCGAGGACGGCTACATCGCGGAGAAGTCCGGGCACAGCCGCGGCAGCACCATGGACCTCACGATCGTGGCGCTTCCGGCGCTCCCCGCGCCCCGGCCGCGTCCGGGGCAGGAGTCCGTGCCCTGCTACGCGCCCCAGGCGGAGCGGTACCCCGACAACTCCGTCGACATGGGGACGGGGTTCGACTGCTTCGACACGCTGTCGCACACCGACGATCCGCGCGTCCAGGGGACCCAGCGCGCGCACCGCCTGCTGCTGCGGACGGCGCTGGCCGCCCAGGGGTTCGTCAACCTGCCCGAGGAGTGGTGGCACTTCACGTACAAGCCCGAGCCGTTCCCGGACCGCTACTTCGACTTCCCCGTCGCCCGCCGGTCGGTCTCCGGGCACCGCCCCTGACGGGCGGGCCCGGTGCGCCGTGCCGCGTCCTCACGCGGACTCCCCCGCGGCGCCCATGGTCTCGGCCGGGCCGAACCAGCGGGTGAGCGTGTCGGCGAGACCGGCGCCGCCGGCCCAGCAGACGTAGCCGTCGGGGCGCACGAGTACGGCCCCGGCGTCGATGCCGCCCTTCTCCGCCCGGGCGCGCACCCGGACGATCCGGTCCTTCCAGGGGTCCGCGGCGTCGAGCGGGGCGTCGGACAGCTCCAGCAGGACGCCGCGCCCGCCGCGCGTCAGGTCGCTGAAGCGGATCTGCCGGCCCTCGTCCGTGGTGAGGTCGAGGTCGGGCATGCGCAGGCCCAGCAGCGGGTGTTCGGCGGCGTCGGGAGTGGGGAGGCGGAGGTCGAGTCCGGCCATCACACCGGCCATGTACCGGTTGGCCTCGGGCACGCGGAGCAGGTCGGTGAGCACGTCGCGCAGCTCGCCCAGGCCGCCGTCGCGCTGCGGGCCCATGACGACGCCCTGGGCCCGGGTGAGGGCGAGCACCCGGGCGGCGACCGGGTGCCGCTCGGTCTGGTAGGTGTCCAGCAGTTCCTCGTCCGCCTCGCCGCGCAGGACGGCGGCGAGCTTCCAGCCGAGGTTGAAAGCGTCCTGGACGCCGAGGTTGAGCCCCTGGCCGCCGGCCGGGGAGTGGATGTGGGCGGAGTCCCCGGCGAAGAACACCCGGCCGTGCCGGTACTGCTCCAGCTGTCGGCTCGCGTCGCTGAACCGGGAGGAGTAGCGGATCTCCGCCACGTCGAGGGCCCCGCCGTGGGTGGCGCGCAGCACCTCGCGGACCTCCTCGGCCGTCACGGGGGCGTCGCGCTCGGCCGTCGCGGTCCGCGGGCCGCTGAAGATGAGCTTGTGGAGCCCGTTCGCCAGGGGCGTGACCATGGCGAAGTGGCCCTCGGGTGAGGTGTGGATCCGCGAGCTGATGTGTCCGGTGGTGCTCTCGTCGATCTCGCCGGTGAGCACCAGATCGGCGGTGGCCATGCGGACGGTGGCGGCCTGGCCGGGGAACTCGGCTCCGACGATCTTGCGCACGCTGCTGTGGGCGCCGTCGCAGGCGACGAGGAAGCGGCCCCGCAGCGAGCGCTCGCCGTCGGGCGTGGCGACGGTGACCGTGATCCCGTCGGCGTCCTGGCGCAGTCCGGTCAGCTCGTGCTGCCTGAGCACCCGGCCGCCGAGCTCGGCGAGGCGGTCTTCGAGGACCGCTTCGAGCTGGTCCTGCGGGAGCAGGACGGGGTGCGGGTAGCGGGTGTCCCAGGCCGCGTAGTCCAGCGGGACGGGTAGTCCGGCGAAGTGGCCGCCGACCAGCCGGTAGTCGATGGACCGCCCGAGGGCGTCGTCCAGCAGGCCGCGCAGCGCGAGCATCTCGGCGGTCCGGGGCTGGATCGCCCCGGCGCGGGACTGGAGGTTGCGGCCGGGCATCCGGTCCAGCACGACGGCGGGGACGCCGGCGAGGGCGAGCTCGGTGGCGAGCGTGAGCCCGGCGCCGCCGGCCCCTACGACGATGACACCGGTGACCTGCGTGTTCATGGAGCCTCCGAGGACGTTTCCTTCACTTGGTAGAGAACTATACCAGGTGCAACTTTCTCCTGGGTACCCCTTTCTGCCTTATCGTGTGCGCATGACTGAGCCCCTCGGACTACGCGAGCGCAAGAAGCAGAAGACCCGGCAGACGATCTTCGAAGCCGCCCTGCACCTGTTCCTGACCCGCGGGTTCGACGAGGTGTCGATCGTGGAGATCGCCGAGGCGGCCGAGGTCTCCAAGCGCACGCTGTTCACGTACTTCCCGACCAAGGAGGACCTGGTCCTGCACGTGTTCGCCGACCACGAGGACGAGTCGGCCCGCGTGGTCCGCGCCCGCCCGGCCGGCACGGCCCCGCTCGACGCCCTGCACGCGCACGAGCTCGACGCCCTGGCGCGGCGCGACCCGGTCACCGGGCTCACCTCCGACCCCGAGGCCGTGGCCTTCGCCCGGCTGCTCAGCACGACGGCGAGCCTCAGCGAGCGGCTGATGCGCTACGCGGGGCGCAGCATCGAAGCCCTGGCGCGGGCGCTGGAGGAATCCGGCGCGGACGAGCTGACCGCGCGGCTCGCCGCGGTGCAGGTCGTCACCACCCTGCGGGTCCTCGCCGACCGCAACAGCGAGCAGGTCCAGGCCGGCCGCCCCGCCGACGAGGTGTACCCGGAGGCCGTCGCCGCCGCCGACCGGGCCTTCCGCCTCCTCGGCTCGGGCCTGGCCGCGGCCCTCCCGGCCTGACTCACCCGGACGTGCGACCCGTCGGCCGCGCCGACGGCGCCCGGCGGCGGTCGCGCTCGGGGGGCGGGTCGTCGGACGGGGCCAGGCCCAGTATGTCGAGCAGGGTCCGCAGGTCCTCGCTGTCGGTGGCGCGGGCGGCGACGGCGCGGCGGGCCGCGGCCCGGTCCGCGGTGCCGGTGCGTGCCAGCAGGGACGGTTCCTCGCAGGCGAAGGGATCCTTCATCCCACCGATGCCACCACCGCGGCGGCCGGTCCGCAGCCGAGGTTGCTCCATCAGGCCCCGCGCCCGCCCCGGCGCCGGGCGGTGCCCCGGCACACCGGCGCCCCGGCGGCGGGCGTCCCGGCCGGTGGCGGTGGGGGGCTACGTACGGACGGGGGTCGGGGCCGGGGCCGGGTCGGGGTCGTTGAGCTCGGCGATCAGGGCGTTGCGGCCGACCAGCATCTCCGTGAGGATCCGGCGCGCGGCGCGCAGGAGTTCGGCGACGTCGCCGCCGGCGAGGGCGTAGGTGACGGTCGAGCCCTCGCGGGTGGAGACGACGATGCCCGAGCGGCGCAGGACGCCGAGCTGCTGCGACAGGTTGGAGGCCTCGACGTCGATCTCGGCGAGCAGGTCCCGTACGGGCATCGGGCCGTCCTGGAGGAGCTCCAGCACGCGGATGCGGACCGGGTGGCCGAGCATCCGGAAGAACTCGGCCTTGGCCTGGTACAGCGGGACCTGCATGCCCACCACGCTCCTGTTCCTCCTCGAACGGGGTCCGTCCCGGGCGGGGACCACGCCATCCCACCATCGTCGCGTCCTGTCGGCCCACGCGGAACCGATGTTGACCGGTTTCACATGTGCCGAGTTGAAGAGTTCTTCAACTCGTGGGCATGCGTGGGCCCGACGGACACGGCGGCTAGACCTCGAGATCGGACTCGATCCGGGCCAGCTGGTGCCGGGCCATGGCCAGGTTCGACCGGCCGCGGTCCAGGACCAGGTAGAGGAAGAGACCGCCGCCGGCACGGCCGCGGCGGATCCGGATCAGGTGGTACTGGCTGCCGAGGGTGATGAGGAGGTCCTCGATCTCGTCCTGGATGCCGAGCATCTCCATGGTCCGCAGCTTGGCCCGGATGACGTCGGTGTTCCCGGCGGCCGCCACCATCAGGTCCAGGTCCTTGCCGCCTCCGAGCGTGCCGAGGGCCATGCCGCTGGCGTAGTCGACCAGCGCCACCCCCAGGGCCCCCTCGATCGAGGTCATCGCTTCCTTCAGCGACACTTCCACATTCGCCATGGCTGTCCTCCGTCGGTCTCTTGTGCCGGGCGCGGCACGGGTGTTCCGTACGGGACGCTACCGATCGCACGGCTCCGCACGGCCGGATCCGCGGAATTGGCGCGATCCCGCCCCCGTCGCCCGGCGTACGCGGCCGGCTCGCGCAGCCGGGCCGCCGCGGTGCGCCAGGCGTCGGTGACGGCGGCGTGCGCCTGGCGCGTCCGGGCGGCCACGTCACCGGTCAGCTCCAGCGGGGGCCCGACGTGGACGTGCAGCCGGGGCCGCCGCAGCGGCGCGGTGACGACCCCGGCCAGCTGCTTGGCGGCGCCCCCGGAACTGACGCGGCGGGCCCCGGCCTGGCCCACCGGGACCACGGGCGCTCCGGTGCGCTCGACGAGCCGGGCGAGCCCGCTGCGGAAGGGCAGCGGCGCGGCTTCGGCGGCGTCGCGGCGGGAGGGGATGCCCCCTTCGGCGTACAGCAGCACCGAGCGGCCCGCCGCCAGGGCCGCCGCGGCGTGGTCGAGGGCTTCGGCGGCCCGCCGGTCCCCCCGGCGGACGGGGATGTGCCCCTCGCGGACGAGCAGCCGCCCGAGGACCGGGGCCCGCCAGAGGCCCGCGGCGGCCATGACGACGGGCTCGACGCCGCAGCGCTGCAGGGCGGCGAGGACCACGGCCGGGTCGGCGAGCGAGGTGTGGTTGGCGACGATGACGCTGCCGGACGGGAACCGGGCGTCGGACGCGGTGGTGACGCGGATCCGCGCCAGGGCGGGAACCACGAGGCGGGCGAGGCGGCTGAGCATGGTGTTCCCGTTCACGAGGGCGGCGGCGACCGCCCCAGGGTGACCGACTCCCGGCCCGCACCGCCTGAGTCCTCCTACTCAGCCCGGCCCGTCGGGGTACCCAGGGGGTCCGGGGTCCGGACACCCCGGGCGCACGTCCCCGGCCGCTCAGCCGGATTCGTCGAGTCCGCTCAGCAGGCGGGCCACGTCGAGTCCGGTCGTGAGGTAGTCCTCGAAGGTCCGGTTGTTGAGCGCCCTGGGCGACCGTCTGCTCCGGACGAGCGCGATGGCCGCCGCGGGTTCGAGGCCCTGCCCGATGAGGGCCTCGGCGACGACCAGGCCGGAGCGGTTGTAGCCGGAGTGGCAGCGCACGAGCACGCTGCGCCCGGCGCGCACGGCGTCCGTCGCGGTGCGCGCCAGCTCCTGCACGGTGCCGATCTGGTCGGCGGTGAGCGGGGCGTCGGGCAGCGTGCGGACCAGGTGCCGGACGGACGGGTCCGGCCCGTGGCCCACACGGGTGAACAGGCTGATCACCAGGTCGAACTCCCGGTCCACGACGGCCTCGCGGACTTCACCGGTCCGGTCGACCCAGACGTGTCCGCCCATCCAGAGCCCCGGCCCGACCTCGTTCCACGGCTCGCCGGGCAGGGGCTCGCCACGGTCCTTGCGGCGCGTCTTCACCGTGTTCCCCTCCCGTGCGGGCGATGGTGCGGGCCGACCGTGCGGCGGCGGTGGTGGTGGGTCAGGAGACGCGCTTGAGGGTCCAGGCGTTGTTGTTGAAGCCGGAGTTCGGGAAGGCGACGCAGGAGCTGGAGTAGTACGAGCTGGTCTGAACCCAGCCGGCGGGGTAGTACGTGGAGCCGCAGGCCTGGACGACCGTGCCTATGGGCAGGCCGGTCAGCTGCTTGATCTGCTTGATGTTCGGCGAGAAGTTCTGGGTGCCGCAGCTCGCGCTGTAGCCCCAGCTGACGTCCACGTAGCCGGCCGGGGTGGCGGTGTTCGCGCAGGTGGTCGTCACGTCGCCGGGGGCCGCCTGGGCGGGCGCGGCGGAGAGGGCGAACATCGCGGCGGCGCCGGCGAGGGCCATGGCGGTGGTGCGCGAACGGGTCATGGTGGACTCCTGGGAGGCGAAAGCGGCCAACGGGATACGGCAGCACATTCCTACGTCCTGGCCGCACACCGGGACAGCCGGTTTCCGGCCTGAAGGGATCACGCCAGGCCCGCGGCGCCGCCCGGGCCGCTCAGGCGGTCCCCCCGTCGTCGTCCTGCTGCCCCTTGGCCCGTTTGGCGACGACCGCGGCCGCCGCGACCGCGCTCGCGGCGAACGCCAGCCCGAGCATCCACCGCTGGTCGAAGGTGTGGCCGGTGGCGTGGTCCAGGGAGTAGCGGCCCGCGCCGGCCAGCCCGATGGCGGCCGCCGTGAACCCGAGGAAGGCCGGGTACTCGTACCCCCCGGCCTGCGCGAAGAATCCGGCCGGGGCGTGCACGGACACCGCGCCCGCCATGGCACCCGCCGCCGCCGCGCCCGCCGCCGGGGTGGCCAGGCCCAGCACGAGCAGGGCGCCGCCGCCCGTCTCGCCGAGTCCGGCGGCCAGGGCGCTCTGCCGGCCGGGGGTGAAGCCCATGTGCTCCATCGCGGCCGCGGTCTTGTCCAGACCGCCTCCCCCGAACCAGCCGAACAGTTTCTGCGTACCGTGCGCCATGAGGACGGCTCCGGTTCCGGCGCGGAGCGCCAGCAGTGCGAGGTCTCGCCGGTTGATGCAGGTCATCGGGTCTCCCTGGGGCGATGGGGGCGGGCAGCGGGAACATCCGTATCCCGTCCGGGCGGCCGCGCCCCCACACCCCGGGATACGTCCGCCGAACGGGCGAGCCCCGGTGGCGGATCGAGCCATGCGGGAGGCCGCGCGGCCGAAAATACGTGGTCATGTCACCGATTCGTGACGGGGGCGTATTGGAACGCACACGCGGACGGTCCCCGGCCCGCGGCTCCCCCCATAGTGATCAAGAAAGCGCCGACCGGCCGTACCCGCCTCGGCCTCGACCACCGATCTCCAAGGGGCTCCTCATGTCCGGCAACCGCCGCCACGCCTTCCTCGTCTCCGCCGCCCTCGTCGGCGGCGCCCTGCTGCTGACGGCGTGCCAGGACTCCGACGCGGCCGGGGCCACGGGCGCCGCGCCGGGCTCCTCCGCCGCTCCGGCCGGCTCCGGCACGGCGGCCGGCACGCCGGGCGGCGGCAAGGGCGGCGACGCGACGGGCAAGGGCAAGTCCCCGGGCGCGACCGGCAGCGGCGCCGACACGGGCGCCGGCGGCCGGGGACCCGTCGGACAGGCCTGCGGCGCCGACGACATCGCCTGGAGCGCCAAGTCCGAGAGCCAGGGCGGCGGGTACATCCTGATCACGGCGAAGGCCAAGCCCGGGATCACCTGCACCCTCCCGGCCGCGCTGCCTACAGTGGCGTTCGGCTCGGACGGCACCCAGGCCGGCCCCGCGGAGCAGGCCGCCGGCAAGCCGATCCAGCTGAGCGGCGGTGTCACCGCCTACGCCGGGGTGAACCCGAAGACCACCAAGGAGAACGGCGGCAAGGAGCTGGAGAGCATCATCGTCGCCGTCGGCAACAGCGACCCCAACCCCGTCTCGCTGCCGGTCGGCACCATCACGGTCGACCGCCCGGTCGTCACCAACTGGCACACCTCGGCGAAGGACGCCGTCCCCGTGAAGTGACGCGGGCCCGCTCACAGGCGGCGCAGGGCCGAGCGCCCCTGGTCCCACGCACCGCGGATGTGGGCGGCGAGCCGCTCCTCCAGCAGGAGGGTCGCCGCGCAGCCGAAGGCGACGTCGGGCTCCAGCTGCGGCTCGTCGGCGAGCAGGCCGCCGATGACCTCGTGGCGTACGACCTGCTCGTGCACCGCGTCGGCCTCCACGTGTTCGGCGTAGAAGTGCTCGGCCGCCGGGCCCGCTCCGCACCGGCGCATGGCCCGGGCGAGGCGGCGGGAGCCCGGCGAGGAGGTGACCTCCACGCACGCGAAGTGCCCGACCAGGGCCCCGCGCAGGGCGCGGTGCAGGCCCAGGAGGGACATCAGGTTGACGGTGGCGAGCAGGGGCGCGGGAGCCCGGTCCAGGTAGTGGCCGTACGTGGTGTCCAGGCCGAGGTCGGCCATGAGGCCGGCGAAGAGGCGGGCGTGGACGCGGTCGGGGTGGCCGGCGCCGAACTCGTCGTACTCGATGGCGACCATGGCCGCCTTGGCCCGGCCGGACAGCCGTGGGATCACCCAGGCGTGCGGATCGGCCTCCTTCAGGTGGTAGAGGGAGCGCAGGGCCGCGTACTCGCGCAGCTGCCAGAGCTCCCCCTCGGTCTCCAGGCGGTGGCTGAGGCTCGCACCGGGGTCCACGGGCTCGACGAGGAGGGGGCCGAAGGCTTCCGCCACCGTGGCCGGGGCGTCGGCCGTCGCGGTCCGCAGGGCGTGGAGGAATCGGTCCTCCAGGGCCCGGCGCAGGCCCAGCAGGGCCGGATCCCATTCGAGGGCGTCGTCCACGCCGGCGAAGCCGCGGTAGTGCAGTTCGTAGAGCAGGTAGAGGGCGAGGTGGAGGTCCTCCCCCCACGGGTCGGTCCCCGGGACAGCCACGGCCCCGGCGTCGGCGGGAGGGCCGCCGCGCAGGGCGGCCACCACGGCGCGGGACAGCGGGCCCCGGCCCTCGACCAGCGCGGGGCCGGACGCGGCCGGCTCCGGCGTGCCGGTCCGGGCGGGGGTACGGGCGGGAGTGCGGGCGGGTGCGGTCATCGGTCGCCCCCGTCCTCGGGTGCGCGGCCGTCGACGGCCGGGCGCGGCCCGCCGCTCTTCCCGGACCCGGGGGCGGCCCGTTCGCGGGGGCGGTGGCTGGTGTCGCACCAGGGGTAGGTGCGGCTGCGCCGGCAGGTGCACACGGCGACCGTGAACCGGTCGGACCGGACGGTGGTCCCGTCGTCCAGGGTGATCTCGACCGGGCCCTCGACCAGGACCGGGCCGCCGCGCTCGACGCGGACCCGCCGGGGGCGGGGGCCCTGCGCGGCCGGGCGGGTGTGCTCGGGTTCAGGCGTACTGGGCACGGACCACCACCAGTTCCTCCAGCTCCTCGCCCTCCCCGGCCAGCCCCTCCTGCCTCAGCCATGCCGCGCGGGAGCGCAGCACCGGCCCCCAGGGGATGCGGGCGCGTTCGGTGACGTGGGCGGACAGGCCCTGCCCGGCCAGCAGGGCGAGGGTCTTCTGCGCCCCGCACATCCCCGAGTGCACCATCAGGAGGACGCCGCCGGGGCTCAGCAGTGCGGGGGCGGCCGTACAGATGCGGTCGATGACGGCGCGGCCTTCCCGGCCGGCTTCCCAGGCACGCCGGGCCCCGCCGGTGGGCAGCCGGGCGTCGGGGCCGGGGACGTAGGGCGGGTTGGCCAGGACCAGGTCGTAGCGGCGCCCGCGGGTCCGGTCGGCGAAATCTCCGTGCAGGACGCGCAGTCTCAGGCGCTGGCGCCAGCCGTTGAGGCGGGCGGCCAGGACGGCCGGCCACGCGACGTCGACGGCGGTGACGTGGGCGCCCCGGGCCGCCGCGTGCAGGGCGAGCGCCCCGGTGCCGGTGCCGATCTCCACGACCCGTGCGCCGGGCCCCAGTGGCTCGCGCGCGAGGGCGTCGGCCAGCAGCCGGGTGTCGGCCTGCGGCCGGTAGACGCCCGGCAGGGCGATCAGGCGCGGCATCGGGTCGAGGTAGGTCAGTGCGGTACTGGGCACGGGGATCTCCTGGTCGGCCACCGGCCACCACCGGGGCGGGAGCCCCGGGGCGCCGGCGGCGAAGTGGGCCGATCACGGGCCGCGCCTACCCTCGATCGCCCGCTTTGCACCTCGCCCCGCCGACGGCTCAGGGCCGTTCCCGGGTCTCGTCGACCACCGGGAGGGCGGCGGCGCGGCGGCGGCGCAGGACGCTGCTGTAGACGGCGAGCCCCAGCAGCCCGCCCGCCATCATGATCAGGCCCACCACGTCCAGGTTGACGCCCTTCATGTGCCAGTCGCTCGCGAAGGTGAGGATGGCCCCCACCACGAACAGGGTGATGCAACCGCCTATGCCGGCCATGGATGCTGCCTCCTCGTCGGGCGTCGTTCCGTGACCGCGCGGTTACCCGGGCCGCCGGGGGTGAAACGGTGTGCGGGGCGGGCCCCTGCCGGGGCACGACGGCCCGGGTCCCCGGCGCATGGCGCGCACCGCAGCGGGCAGGGGCGGCCTGCGGGGTACTTCCGGGGAAGGGTGGAGCATGGCCGGACCGTCGACCGGGGGAGCCGGGGCACGTGAGACGCGCACGGCGGTGGCCGTGGCCGCCCGGTGCGGGCTGGTCACGCGCGGGGTGCTGTACGTGCTGGTGGGCGTACTGGCGCTGCGGGTCGCGTTCGGGAGTCCGGGGAAGGCGGCCGACCGTACGGGGGCGCTCGCCGAACTGGCGGGCCATCCGTTCGGGCGGGTGCTGGTGTGGGCCGTCGGGGCCGGTCTGGTGGCGATGGCGCTCTGGCGGCTCTCGGAGGCCGTCTTCGGCTCCGCCGGGCCCGGCGGGCGGGGGCCGGCGAAGCGGGTGGCGGCGGCCGCCCGGGCCTGCTTCTACGCGGTGACGGCGTTCTCCACGCTGGCGTTCGCCGCGGGGCAGGGCGGTGGGCGTTCGAGCGACGAGCAGTCCCGGGACGTCACCGCCCGGGTGCTGGGGATCCCGGCCGGCCCGTGGCTGGTGGGGCTGGCGGGGCTGGGGGTCGCGGTCGGAGGGGTCGTCATCGTCGTGGGCGCCGCCCGGCTCTCCTTCCGTGACGAGATGGAGACGGGCCGCCTCCCCCGGGCCGCCCGGCGGGCCGTGGACGTGCTCGGGGTGGTGGGCGGCGTGGCGCGCGGGGCCGTGTTCACGGCGGCCGGCGCCTTCCTCGTCCACGCCGCCGTCGCGTACGACCCGGGCAAGGCCAAGGGGGCGGACGACACCCTCCGCGCCTTCGCGCAGACCCCGGCGGGGCCCTGGCTGCTGGTCGCCGTCGCGGCGGGGCTGCTGCTGTTCGGGGTGTTCTCCTGGGCGACGGCCTTCCGCCCCCGGCTGTGAGCCGGCACCGCGCGAAGGCTTCCCCGGCCTTTTCCGCGGGAATGCGATTCCGCTCCGCGCCGCGCCGTCCGTGAATGCTCTTTGAGCGGTATGGGGAAACCGGGCGGTCGTGCGCCGTAATGCCATGCGTGTTCTCGCGGCTCCGAAGCCCGCCGTGCGCGACCATTACGGACGCCGATACGGCTCGAACACGCGACAGCGACAGGAAAGAAGGACGGACGTGTCCGGTAGCGAGAGCGAGAACCCGGTAATCCCCTCCCCCTCCCCCACGGCGACGCCTCCCCGCACGAACCGGGACTGGTGGCCGGACCAGCTGGACCTCCAGGTCCTCCACCAGAATTCCCCCCAGGCCAGTCCGATGGGCGAGGACTTCGACTACGCGGCGGAGTTCGCGACCCTCGACGTCGATGCGCTGAAAAGGGACGTGTTCGAGGTGATGACCACCTCCCAGGAGTGGTGGCCCGCCGACTACGGGCACTACGGTCCGCTGTTCATCCGGATGAGCTGGCACGCCGCGGGCACGTACCGGATCGCCGACGGCCGGGGCGGCGGGGGCGCCGGCGCCCAGCGGTTCGCCCCTTTGAACAGCTGGCCGGACAATGCGAGCCTCGACAAGGCGCGGCGGCTTCTGTGGCCGGTCAAGCGGAAGTACGGATCGAAGATCTCCTGGGCCGACCTTCTCGTGTTCACGGGTAACTGCGCCCTGGAATCGATGGGCCTCAAGACGTTCGGATTCGGCTTCGGCCGGGAGGACATCTGGGAGCCCGAGGAGATTTTCTGGGGGCCGGAGGACACTTGGCTCGGAGACGAGCGCTACAGCGGTGACAGACAGCTCACGGGTCCTTTCGGCGCCGTGCAGATGGGCCTGATCTACGTGAATCCGGAAGGGCCCAACGGAAACCCCGATCCGCTGGCCGCCGCCCGGGACATCCGTGAGACGTTCGCCCGTATGGCGATGGACGACGAGGAAACGGTCGCGCTGATCGTCGGGGGCCACACGTTCGGCAAATGCCACGGTGCCGTCCCCGCGGAATACGTCGGTCCGGAGCCCGAGGCGGCGCCGCTGGAGCAGCAGGGCCTCGGCTGGCACAACACCTTCGGCACCGGCAGCGGCGTGAACACCCTCACCAGCGGCCTCGAGGGCGCGTGGACGACCGAGCCGACGCGGTGGGACAACGGCTACCTGGACAACCTGTTCGGATACGACTGGGAGCTGACGTCCAGCCCGGCCGGGGCGCACCAGTGGAAGCCGAAGGACGCGGCGGCCGAGGGCACCGTGCCCGACGCCCACGACCCGGCGAAGCGGCACGCCCCGATGATGCTCACGACCGATCTCTCGCTGAAGCTGGATCCGGTGTACGGGCCGATCGCGCGCCGCTTCCGGGAGCACCCCGAGCAACTGGCCGACGCGTTCGCCAGGGCCTGGTACAAGCTGCTGCACCGTGACATGGGGCCGGTCACGCGCTACCTCGGCCCCTGGGTCCCCGAGCCGCAGCTGTGGCAGGACCCGGTCCCGGAGGTCGACCACGACCTGGTCACGGACGAGGAGGTGGCCGGGCTCAAGGAGGCGGTCCTCGCGTCGGGCCCGTCGGTCTCCGATCTGGTCGCCGTGGCCTGGGCGTCGGCGGCGAGCTTCCGCGGCACCGACAAGCGCGGCGGGGCCAACGGGGCGCGGATCCGGCTCGCTCCGCAGCGGGGCTGGGAGGTGAACGACACCCCGGAGCTGGCCCGGGTGCTGGAGGCCCTCGAAGGGGTCCGGGAGGAGTTCAACGGCTCGCGCTCCGGCCGGACCAGGATCTCGCTCGCCGACCTGATCGTCCTGGGCGGGTGCGCGGCCGTCGAGAAGGCGGCGCGGGACGCGGGGCACGAGGTGGAGGTGCCGTTCGCGCCCGGGCGCACGGACGCCTCGCAGGAGCAGACGGACGTGGAGTCGTTCGCGGTGCTGGAGCCGAGTGCGGACGGGTTCCGCAACTACCTGCGGCCCGGGGAGAAGCCGGCGGCCGAGACCCTGCTGCTGGACCGGGCCTCGATGCTGACGCTGACGGCTCCGGAGATGACGGTGCTGCTGGGCGGCATGCGCGCCCTGGACGCCAACTTCCGGCGGTCCCGGCACGGCGTCCTCACGGACCGGCCCGGGACGCTGACCCCCGACTTCTTCGTCAACCTGCTGGACATGGGGACGGAGTGGAAGGCGTCCGCCGCGGTGGAGGGCGAGTTCGAGGGACGGGACCGGTCCACGGGGCAGGTCAAGTGGACCGCTACCGCCGTGGACCTCGTCTTCGGCTCCAACTCCCAGCTGCGGGCGCTGGCGGAGGTGTACGCGAGTGAGGACGCGCGGGAGAAGTTCGTGCGGGACTTCGTGGCCGCGTGGGACAAGGTCATGACCCTCGACCGGTTCG
The DNA here is from genome assembly GCF_042884105.1 of Streptomyces sp. NPDC058157. Classification (NCBI taxonomy): domain Bacteria; kingdom Bacillati; phylum Actinomycetota; class Actinomycetes; order Kitasatosporales; family Streptomycetaceae; genus Streptomyces; species Streptomyces sp. NPDC058157. The sequence goes on along the minus strand of NZ_JBHVUQ010000098.1, from coordinate 14,821 downwards.
ACCTGGCCTGAGCCGCCCGGGTCCTAACGCCGCGGGGTCCGCTTCCAGTCCTGGACGAGGAGCCCGAGCAGCACCTCGTCCAGGAACTCGCCCATGACCCAGGCCGAGTTGCGCAGGACGCCCTCGCGGACGAAGCCGTTGCGCTCGGCGGAGCGCAGCATGGCGGCGTTGTCCGCGAGGGTCTCGATCTGCAGCCGCTGGAAGCCGCGGACGGTGAACCCGTAGTGGCACAGGACCGCCACCACGTCGGTGCCGTAGCCCTGGCCGCGGGCGGCGGGGAAGAGGCCGAGTCCGATGTGGGCGTTGCGGTTGTGGCTGTCGATGCCCCACAGCACGGCGGAGCCGATGAGCGTGCCGCCGTCGAGCTCCACCACGGAGAACGAGACGCTCCGCTCCTGGTTCTCGTCGACGACGAGCCTGGGGTCCCGTGTTCCGGGGGTCATCGGCCGCCACGGCCCGGACTCCGACCGCGAGGAGTTGACCACGTCGTCGTAGAGCTCGGTGCGCAGGACCGGGATGTCCTCGTCGAAGCGGGCCCTGAGCCCGACCTTGTCGCCAGTCAGCATGGGAGCTTCCTATCGGGCGGGGCCGGCCGGCGGCAAACGGTTATGCGGCTGCGGGGGAAGGGCGTCGAGGAAGGTCCGGACGGCCGCGGCGAACCGCTCGGGGTCGGTGGCGTGGACGGTGTGTCCGGTGGGGAGTTCGACGAGCCGTGTACGCGGGCGGGCGGCCGCCATGGCCCGGGCGTGGCCGGCCGGCAGGACGCCGCTGCGGCTGCCGCGGATCAGCAGGGCCGGGCAGCCGCTGCCGAGCCAGGCCCGCCAGTGGTCGCCGTTGAGGGCGTGCTGCGAGGCCGTCATGTCCTGGGGGCGGAAGGCGAGGCCCCAGCCGTCCCCGTACTCGCGGACCGCGTCCGTCAGGTGGGGGGCCGAGCCGCCCAGGGCGTCCAGCAGGGCCGAGCGGGTGGGGGCGCGGTGCGGCCAGGTGAGGCAGAAGGACAGGTCCCCGTCGACTTCCGCTCCGATGTCCTCGACGACCAGGGCGCGGACCAGCCCGGGGTGGCGGAAGGCGAGGTGGTAGGCGTTGACGCCGCCCAGGGAATGTCCGAGGACGACCGCCGGTCCGGGGCCGCCGAGGTGGCGCAACAGGGCTGCCGCGTCCTCGACGTAGCCCTCGCGGGAGAAGTCCGGCGGCCGGTCGGAGTGGCCGTGGCCGCGTTGGTCCAGTGCCACGACCCGCCAGTCGGGGGGAAGTTGACGGATCAGGGGGAGGAACGTCCGGGCCTCGCCGAAGTGCCCGTGCAGTGCGAGGAGGAGGGGGCCGGGGCCGCCGGAGTCGAGGTAGGACAGGCGGCGGCCCGAGACCCGCAGGGCGGCGCGGGCGGCCTCGGGCGCGGGGGTCGCGGACATGGCGGCCACCTTGCCATGGGCATGCCCTGACTGCCGACGGCGCCCCGCGCGGGGCGCCTCTGCCGAGGCTTCGGCCAGGGACATCCACGGTGTCGCGCCCTACCGGTGCGCAGCGGCCGTCGTCGCACCGGGCCTCCCCCTGCCGGCCACGCTCGCCCCGGCGGGGGACTTGACGCAGGGTCCCCGCCGGTGGCCCTGCGGCGGGCCTGGCGGCCGCCGGTCCCGTGGGCCGCGGCGGTGCTGGTGGGCGTGATGGTGGTGCCCGGCGTGGTCCAGACGGCCGTCCCCGGCACGGCCGACGCGCCGGCGCGCAGGCCGCCCTGCGGTCCGGTCGGCGCGCTCGCCGCCCGGTGCGCGGTGCGCGGCGGCGCCGTCCCCTGCGGTGGGGCGGGCTCACGGTCCCCGCGGCGGGGCTCGCGCCGTGCGTACCGGCCGACCACCGCGGCGTCGGCCTGCTGGTCGGCTGCGCGCCGGGGCTCGTACCGCCGGCCCGCGTGACGGTCGCCGCCGCCGTGGGCCGACGTTGACCTTCATGTTGGTCGAAGCCCCATGATGACGAGGTGCCCCCTTCCGAACTGATGCCCATCGGCGCCTTCGCCCGGCGTTGCGGCCTGACCTCCAGCGCGCTGCGCTTCTACGCCGACTCCGGACTGCTGCCGCCCGCCGTGGTCGACCCCGTGTCGGGCTACCGCTACTACGACGCCGAGCAGCTCGCACGGGCGACCGCGCTGCGGCGGCTCCGTGAGATCGCCATGCCCCTCGCCGGGGTCGAGGCGGTCCTGGCCGCACCGGCCGAGGAGGCGTCCCGGCTGGTCGACGCGCACGTGGCGAAGATCGTCGGGGATGCGTCGGCGGCCCTGCGGAAGGCCACGGCCGTCGTGTCCTCGCTGGGCGGCGGGCCGGGGCTTGCGATCGGGGCGCTGAAGGGGCCCGTGCTGGCCGACGCGGTCGAGCAGGTGCTGACCGCCACCGCCCACGAACCGGGGCTGCCGGTGCTCGGCGGCCTGCGCCTCGAAGCGGACCCCGGCTCGCTCACCCTGACCGCGACCGACCGGTACCGGCTCTCCACCCGCACCCTGGTGCCGAGCACGCCGCCGGGGCGGACGTGGGCCGGCACGCTGAGCGGGGACGATCTGCGGGCGGCGGCCCCCGACATCCGCCGCGGCGCGCTGGTCCGCCTCGAAGCGGCCCCGCACGGGGTCTGGTTCCGGACGGGCGGGCGCGAGGACCGCTACGCCCGGCTGCTGTCCGAGGAGTTCCCCGACCACCGGGCGGCGCTCGCCTCACCGGGAGCGGTCACGACCCGCGCGACGTTCGCCAGGGAACCGTTCCTGCGCGCCCTGGAGGAACAGCCCGGCGAACGCGTCGCGCTGCACGTCGCCGACCGGACGGTGGAGGTCCGTCCGGCGGACGACGGGCGCCCCGGCACCGCACTCCCCGCCACGACGACAGGCACACCCCTCCTGATCCACTTCGAACTGACCACGCTCCACCCCGCGGTGAGCACGGCGATCGGCCCCGACCTGATGCTCGACCTGCGGGGCCCCGACCAGCCGGTCACGATCCGCTCCGCCGACCGCGGCGACCTCACGACACTCGCCATGCCCGTCCGCCACTCCCACCCCAAGAGGCCCCGAACCAGATGACCGCCACACCCACCACACCCACCGAAGCCCCCTCCCCCGACGCGACCATGGAAGCCATCGCCCGGGCCGTCACCGAGGGCCGGACCGGAGACCCGGCCTCCGCCCGCCGCGCACTGCTGGACCTCTGGGCGCGGATCGGTGTCACGGGCGACCCGCTGCACCGCTGCTCCCTCGCCCACCACCTGGCGGACCTCCACGCGGACCCCGCCGAGGCCCTCGCCTGGGACGTCCGCGCGCTGGACGCCGCCGACGCCGTCACCGGGGAGCGCGCCCGGCAGCACCACTCCGGCCTGCGCATCGCCGGCTTCTACCCCTCCCTGCACCTCAACCTCGCCGACGACCACCGCCGCCTCGGCTCCTTCGAAGCCGCGGCCCGCCACATCGAGGCCGCCCGGACCCACGCCCCCAGCCTCTCCGCCGACCCCTACGGCGACCTGGTCCGCCGCGCGGTCGAAGAGGTCGCCGAGGCCATCACCCGCCGGGACCGCACCCCGCGCACCTCGGCCCCCGGACCGGCCGCCTGACCCCGTGCGCTCACCCGGACGGGTCCTGGGCGAGCGGGACGCCACCCCCTTCGGCGGTGCCGGCCCGCGTGGGGGAGCCGCCCGGTAGCAGGAGGGCCGCGCAGAGGAGGGCCGCGGTCAGGAAGGCGGTTGCCGTGGCGAAGGCCGCCGGGGTGGCCGTGGCCGTGACGATGCCCTCCGCGTCGGCCGTGTCGTCGTTCGCGGCCAGGACCAGCGCGCCCGCCAGCGCCAGCCCGAAGGCCCCGCCCAGCTGACGGAGCGTCTGGCGCAGGACCGACGCGTCGGCCCGGTCCCGCCGCGGCACCGCGCGCATCAGTTCGGCGCTCAGGGCCGGCACCGGCATGCCCATGCCGATACCGGCCAGGACCATCCCCGGGACCTGCCAGAGGTAGCCGCGCTGCGGGAGGGCGAGCGTCCAGAGGACGGCGCCCAGCGTGGCCGCCGTCAGGCCGAGCAGCACGGGGACGCGGATCGACCGGTAGCGGTCCAGGAGGTGGCCGGACAGGAAGGTGCCCGTGGTCAGGGCGCCGACCAGCGGCAGCAGGGCGAGGCCGGTGGTGAGCGGGGGCAGGTGCATGGCCTGCCGCAGGAACAGCGTGCCGTGCACCATGACGATCAGCTGCGGGCCCTGCACCAGGAAGGTGAGCCCGGTCGCCACGGCGTACGGGCGGATGCGCAGCAGCCGCAGGTTGACCAGCGGCTCCCGGGAGCGCAGGACGAGCCGTACCGCCAGGGCCAGGGCCAGGGTCCCGGCCGTCAGCGCGGCCGGGGTCCTGGGGTCGGCGAGGCCCCAGACCCCGCACTGGTAGAGCGCGAGGACGACGGCGGCCACCGAGGCGCTGACCACGACGGGTTGCAGCACACCGAGCCCGCCCCTGCCCCGCTCGTCGGCCACCCGGGCGCGGGCGGCCAGCCACAGCGCCGCGACCGCCACGGGCACGTTGACGGGGAAGACGGAACGCCAGCCCAGGTACTGGGTCAGCACGGCGCCCACCACGGGGCCGAGGGAGAAGAAGACCTGCGCCAGTCCGGCGTAGACGGCCAGGGCCCGGCCGCGCTCGTGTTCCTCGTACACGTTCGTGATCACGGTGGTGGCCACGGGGATCATCAGCCCGGCCCCCATGCCCTGGAAGACCCTCATCAGGAGCAGGAACGGCCCGGCAAAGTCCCCGTCCGGGGCGAGGCCGCACGCGCCCGAGGCGACGGCGAAGAGGACGATGCCGCACCGGAAGGTGGCGAGCAGGCCGAACCGGCGGGCCGCCATCCCGCCGACCGGTGCGAACGCGGACAGTGCGAGGACGTAGACGAGCACCACCCGGTGCATCACCCACGTGGTCAGGCCCAGGCTCCGGGACATCGGGTCGAGGGCGACCGCGACGACGGTCTGGTCCAGCATGATCATGCCGCCGGCGCAGCCCATGGCCGTCAGCACGAAGCGCTTGCGGGGCGGCCGGGAGCCCCCGGGCGAGGGGGACGGGGGGCGCTGCGCGGCTCGCGGCATGGGCACCCCGGGATCTCGGACGACGTGGGCCGTACCGCCGCGCGACCGCGTCCGGCCGGGCGGATCGTGGCGACCCATGCTGCCACGGGCGCCCGCGCCCGCCCGTCATTGAGCCCGGCGCACGCGGCGGGGGTCTCGGGCGGGGAGGGTGAGGAGCACCTCGTCGATCTCCGTTCCGCGCGCGTGCGCGAAGCCCCGCCCGTGGCCGGTCACCACGAACCCGCACGTGTCCAGGACGCGCAGCGAGGCGGCGTTGTCCGCGGCCGCCCGGGCGTGCAGCGGGCGGTCCGGCACGGCGTCGAGCAGGGCGCGCAGCGCGGCGGTCGCCACGCCGCGGCCCCAGTGGGCGCGGCCGATCCAGTACGTGACCTCGCGCTCCTCGGGCGGCCCGAAGACCCCGACGTGCCCGACGACCGCCCCGTCCCCGGACACGACGGTGAGCGCGAGGACGCCGGGGTCGTGCCGGATCCGTGCCCAGTGCGCGTCGAACCGGGCCCGGTCGGCGGGGTCCTCGGGGGTGAAGGCCGCCATCCGGACGGCTTCGGGGTCGTTCGTCTGTGCGTAGAAGACCTCCAGGTCCTCGTCGCGTACCGCGCGGAGCGTGACGTCGTCCATCCGGACCTCCGGTGTGCGTTCGTGTCAGGCGGGGTCGCGGACCTCGACCAGCCGGGCGACCGCGTCGACCACGGCCGCGCGGTGGGCGGTGCGGTGGCGGGCGGCGTCCGGGTCGTCGCCGGCCGCGGTGTACCAGGCCTGGGCCAGGCCGAGGACCAGGGTGAGCAGGTCGGCCGGATCGTGCGCGGGGTCGACGCGGCCCCCGCGCTGGGCCGCGGCCAGTGAGGCGGTCTTGCGAGTGTAGGACTCCGCTTCGAGGGCGGTGGCCTGCGGGCGTTCGAGCCGCTTCCACAGCAGCAGCCGCACCAGCCGCGGGTCGGCCGCGAGGTGGTCGAAGACGGCGCCCGCATAGCGGGGGAGGTCCTCGGCGTCGAAGGGGACGGATTCCGCGCCCTGCTCCACGGCCTGGAGGAGCACCTGGTCGAACAGCTGCTCCTTGTTGCCGTAGTACACGTAGATCATCCGCTTGTTCGCCCCGGCCGTGTCGGCGATGCGGTCGACCCGGGCGCCGGCGATACCGTACGCGGCGAACTCGTCGAAGGCCGCTGCCAGGATGCGGGCCCTCGTTGCGCTGGAATCACGTGCCATGCAGCCCAGGCTAGCAAGTAACCAACCGGTTATTGACATGACGGACCGGGCTGGTGCACCGTGTAGGTAACCAGTTAGTTAACTCTTCCTCCCAGGAGAACACCATGGAACTGCGCGCACTCGGCTCCCAGGGTCTGCAGGTCGGCGCCGAAGGCCTCGGCTGCATGGGCATGAGCGCCTTCTACGGCGCCACCGACGAGGCCGAATCGCTGGCCACCATCGACCGGGCCCTCGACCTGGGCGTCACCCTCCTCGACACCGCCGAGACGTACGGCCCCTTCGCCAACGAGCGGCTGGTCGGCAAGGCCGTCGCCGGCCGCCGCGACCAGGTGGTCATCGCCACCAAGACCGGTATCGAGATCGACGACGACGGCACCGTCCGCGGCCACAACGGCGGCCGCGCCTACATCCACCGCGCCGCCGAGCGTTCGCTGCGCCACCTGGGCACCGACTACATCGACCTGTACTACCTGCACCGCATCGACCCCGGCGTCCCGGTCGAGGAGAGCATCGGCGCCATGGCGGAACTGGTCACCGCGGGCAAGGTCCGCTACCTCGGCATCAGCGAGGCCGCCGCGGCCACCATCCGGCGCGCGCACGCCGTCCACCCCCTGACGGCCGTGCAGACCGAGTACTCGCTGTTCGAGCGGGGCCTGGAGGAGAACGGCGTGCAGGCCGCCCTCGACGAGCTCGGCATCGGCCTGGTCGCCTACTCCCCGCTCGGGCGCGGTTTCCTGTCCGGCGCCGTCACCAGCCCCGACGACTTCGCCGAGGACGACTTCCGCCGCACCGACCCCCGCTTCCAGGGCGAGAACTTCGCCCGCAACCTGGCCGTCGTCGACGCCGTCCGCCGCCTCGCGGAGGCGAAGTCGGTCACCCCGCCCCAGCTGGCCCTCGCATGGGTGCTGCGCCGGGGCGCGGTGCCGATCCCGGGCACCAAGCGGCGCGGCTACCTGGAGGAGAACGTCGCCGCCACCGGGGTGACGATCACCGACGAGGACATCGCCGCGATCGAGGCCGTGGCCCCGCGCGGCGTCGCCTCCGGCGACCGCTACGCCCCGGAGTACATGCACAACCTGAACGGCTGACGGGCCGTCCGGCCGCCCCGCCACCCGGCCCGCCCCGGCCCGACCCGCCCCGTCCCCCGCGAACGGGCGCTCCCGCGAACGGCCTTGTCAGTGGCGGGTGGCAGCATGGCGGCATGACTCGCGACGCTCTCGACACGCTGTTCTCCTCCCCCGCCGCCCTGCTCGTCGCAGGCCCCGGGGCCGTCCGGGACCTGCCCGCGACGGGCGGCGGAGCGGGCCGCGAGGCCTGGGCCCAGGCCGTCGCGGTCCTCGACGGAGCCGAGGTGTCCCGGGCGGAGTTCGCCTCGTGGCTGCACTTCGGCGCGAAGGTGCTGGGGCACGAGGCCTACGCCGACCTGGTCGCCGCGGCCGCGCCGGACATGCCCTGGCGGACCGTCTGGGCCTGGTGGCGGCCCGTCGGCGCCTACCGGGCCAAGCCGAACCTCAGCGGGGACGCCGACGTCCAGGTCCACCAGGCGCCGGACGGCCGTCTCCTGCTGCGGGTGTGGTCGCAGTGGACCCAGGAGCACTGGCGCGATCCGGCCACCGGGGAGCGGGTGCCCGCCCCCGCCGAGGGAGAGTTCACCGAGCGGCCGTACGACGCCCCCGTCGAGGGGCCCGTCCTCTTCGACCCCGACGGCGAGGACCACGGCCTCCACACGCTCGACGCCTGGGAGGAGCCTGTCCCCCTGGGCGGGGGCCGCGTCCTGCTCTCCGAGCCGCGCGGGGTCGTCGTCATGGAGCACGGCGGCGCGGCGGCCGACGGCCCTGCGGAGGCCGCGGTGGTCTCCTGGGGCGAGGCGGCCCCGTGGTTCGCCGGCCCGGCGCCCGCCGAGGCGCCGCTGGACGCGGCCCGCCTGGAGGAGGCGTTCGACGCGGACGGCATGGTGGTGCTGACGCCCGATCAGCTGCCCGCCGCGCTCACGCACGCGCCCACGCGGGAGCTGGCCGTGACCGCGGGACTGCCGACCTGGTTCGCCGCCGGGGTGGCCACCTTCACCCTGGCCTGGGCCGGGGGGAAGGGACGGGGGCTGGAGCCCGACGCGAACGGCCTGCTGCACCTGGGCACCCTGGAACTGGCCTACGGCGACACCGGCCGGGTGCTGGTCCACCCTGAGACGGGCGCGGTGTCCCTGGTCCGGGGCGGCGGGGAACCCTTCCCCCTCGCCCGGGACACCGAGACGTTCGTACGCGTCCTGGAGGCCCAGTACCGCTTCATGGGCGCCTGCTGGAACGGGCACCCCGGCGAGGACGGCGAAGGGGACTTCCTCCGCGAGGTCGCCGCCCTCGAACCGCTCACGGCGGACGAGGACGCCCCCGCGGCGGACGTGTGGGGGCACCTGTTCGCCGCCGTCACGGAGCTGAGCCCCTGGGGCTTCTGAGGGTCAGTGGGTGAGGGCGTAGGCGGTCCGGTCGTCCTTGTAGGGCGCGAAGCCGGCGTTGTCCTTGCAGCCGAGCCGCTCCCAGGTCTTGTCGTTGGTGACCGGGTCCGTGCCGGTCAGCCGGTACTTGCACGCACCCTTGATGTAGTTGCCCCGCACCCCGCCCGGGAAGTCGATCTCCTTGTTCCACAGGTACGGGGACTGGTAGCCGTTCACCCGGGCCGTGGCGTTCACGTCGATGCCGCCGGGCGCGTAGATCTCGTACACCCAGCCGGTCTTCTCCGTGCCGTACGTCGCGAACCGCTTGGCCACCGACGGGTCACAGCTGGTGCTGAGGTGCGCGCTGAGCTGGCCGCCGCCCTTGACGATGTACTCGGCGAGGGGGATGAGCTGGTCGCCGCGCGGGGTGAAGCCCGTGCGGAAGATCTCGTCGACGGTCTCCCTGGTGTCGCCGCGCCACAGGGTGTTGACGTCGTCGCGCCACTGCCAGCGCTCACCGGCCGCCTTGGACGCGACCGTCTGGGCGATCCCGGTGTCCGTCGTGGTCCGCCACCAGTCCCAGGCCCGGTACTCGACGACCGGGCCGCAGGGGGCACTGGAGTCGTCCGCGGCCACCGGAGCGGCCACGGCGGGCGGCGCCACAGCGGCGGCGGAGAGGACGAAGGCGGCGGCGAGCACCCGCAGGGCGGCGTTGAGCATGGCGTGACGACCCATCAGAGGAGGCAACGGGGGGATTCCCCCGTTTATAGAGGGGCCGTCAGGGACCGGGGCCGGACCGCGGGGGACGTCCACCCGTGCGGGTGGATCAGTCGTACCGGGAAAAGGATTCACCAGGCACGGGCGCCGCGCCGACCGCGATCCCGGAACACGGAGGCCCTCTGGCGCCGCGGCGGGCGGGTCGGGCACCATCGCGGTGCCCGACCCGCACGGACCCGGCACCACCTCTCACGGTCATCCCAGCAGGAGGCTCACGAAGTGAAGACCCGATCCGTCCTCACCGCTCTCGCCCTCGTCCTCGGAGCACTCTTCGCACCCGGCTTCGGGGTGCTGACCGGCGCCTCCCAGGCCCAGGCCGCGACCAAGATCACCCATGCGACGGCGACGTCGATGTTCCGCCAGGCCGGGATCACCTGGTCCTCCTCGGGCAACTGCTCGGACCGCTCCAACCCGAGCTGCACCTCGTTCGAGCAGCTGAACCTCGCCACCGCCCAGGGCGCCCAGACCCTCAGGGCCGCCAGCGGCTGCGCGCTCAACATCACCGGCGGCACCGAGACAGGCCACGCGAGCGGCACGTACTCCCACTGGAACGGCTACAAGCTCGACTACGCCAAGGCCACCTGCCTCACCGGCTACGTCAAGGGCACCTTCTCCTACATCGGCCTGCGCGGCGACGGCGCCCCCCAGTGGCAGTCGGGCTCGGGCAACGTCTACGCGGACGAGGGCAACCACTGGGACGTCCTCTACTACAACTGCGGCGGCTGCTGAGGCTCCCTGCTTGACCTTGACACGGTGGCAAGGTCTTCGCTGTCCGTCGAGGAGGTGGTCCCGGTGATCACGCAGGAGAGGGAAGCGGGGCTGGTACGGGCCCTGCAGGGACTCGGGCACGGCAGCGCGTCGGTGCGGCTGCGGGCGGCACTGGAGGTGGGGACGGCCGCGGACCCCCGCTGCGCCGGCGCGCTCGTCGCACGGTGCGCGGTCGAGCCCGAGTTCTTCGTGCGGGACATGCTGACCTGGGCGCTGGTCCGCCAGCCGGCCGCGGTGGCCGTCCCGAGGCTCGTGGCGGAGCTGGGCTCGGAGTGCGCGCAGGCACGCAGCCAGGCCCTGCACACCCTGTCCAAGATCGGGGACCCGCGGGCCTGGCCGGCGCTCACCCGGGCGCTGCTGACCGACGCCGACGACGCGGTGGCGCGCAGCGCCTGGCGGGCGGCGGTCGTGCTCGTGCCGGAGGGCCGGGCGGGGGAGCTGGCCGCCGTGCTGGCGACGCAGTTGGGGCGGGGCGGGCGCGAGACGCGGCGGAGCCTCAGCCGGGCGTTCGTCGCGCTGGGCGAGGAGGGGATGCCGGCCCTGCGCACCGCGGCGGCGGAGCCCGTCCCGGCGGTGGCGGAACACGCGATCGCCACGCAGCGGCTGGTGCGCGACCCCGACGCGGGGTTCGAGTGGGCCGTCGAGGAGGCGAGGCGGATCATGGTCGGAGGGTAGGACGGGACGGGCCTGGGGAGAGGGAGTGGACGGGCGGTGCTGATCGGTGAGGTGGCACGGCGGTCGGGGGTCAGCGCCCGGATGCTGCGGCACTACGAGTCACTCGGCCTGCTGCGGCCGTCCGGCCGTTCCGGGGCGGGGTACCGGGAGTACTCCGGCGAGGACGTCCGGCGGATCTTCCACATCGAGAGCCTGCGGTCGCTCGGGCTCGGGCTGCGGGACGTCGCGCGGGCGCTGGACGATCCCGGGTTCACCCCCTCCGGGCTGCTCGACGACCTGGCCGGGCAGCTGCGCGAGCGGATCGCGGCCGAGACCCGGCTGCTGACGCGGCTGGAGCGGATCGGGGCCGCGGAGCCCGCCGGCTGGGACGAGGTGCTGCGGGCCGTCGCACTCCTGCAGGCGCTGCGGTCGCCCAGCCCCGGGGAGCGCCAGCGGGCCGCCCTGGGCACGGCCGAGGGGGGCCCGGCGCCGGTGGAGGCCCTGGCCGAGGCCGCGTTGGGCGAGTCGGATCCCCATGTCGCCGGCGCCCTGCGGTGGGCGCTGGCCCGAGCGGGCGGCGCCGCGGTCGGGCCGCTCGGGGAAGGGCTGCGGTCGGCGGAGGCGGAGGTGCGGGGGCGCGCCGTACGGGCCCTGGCGGAGCTGTCCGTGCCCGCGGCGACCGCACTGCTGGAGGAGGCGCTGGAGGACGGGGACGCCGGGGTGCGGCGGGCCGCGGCCCTGGCGCTGGGGGCGCGGGGGGTCGCGCGGGCGGTCCCGGCGCTGGCCGACATGGTCGTCGAGGGGGCGAACGACGTGGACGCCGCCGACGCGTTGGGGGCGCTGGCCGGTGATCCGGCGCTGGCGGACGGGATCGCCGCCGGGCTCCTCGACCGCCTCGGCCACGGCCCGGCGCGGGCGCCCGCCCGGCTGCGGCTGGTACAGGCGCTGGCCGGCATCCCCGGGGAGGCCGCGGGGCGGGGCCTGTCGGACCTGTCCCGGGACGAGGACCCCACCGTCGCCCGCACGGCGGCGTACCTCCTGCGCCGGCGCGCCGCGTGAGGAAGGCTGCCCACGCCCGGGCCAGGACTCCAGCGCCGCGGCCGATGCGCGGGCGGTTCGGGCATCGGCGCTTTGGCGGGCCGCCCCGGTACGGGAGAGGTACCAGGTGCGAGGCGCGGCACCTGGGGCACCTCCCGACGGTGGCCGGGGAGCCGAGCGGGACGGGGGCCGTCCCCAGCGGTGGCCGGGGAGCCGCCCGGGACAGGGGCCATCCCAGCAGCGGCCGGGAAGCCGCGCGGGGCGGGGGCCATCCCAGCGGTGGCCGACAAGCCGCGCGGGGCGGGGGCCATCCCAGCAGCGGCCGGGAAGGGACAGGGGCCATCCCAACAGCGGCCGGGGAGCCGCCCGGGACAGGGGCCATCCCAGCAACGGCCAGGGAGCCGCCCGGGACAGGGGCCATCCCAGCAACGGCCAGGGAGCCGCCCGGGACAGGGGCCATCCCAGCAACGGCCAGGGAGCCGCGCGCGACAGGGGTCGTACCAGCGGTGGCTGGGCGAGCCGGATCCGGGTCGGGCGGCCTAGCCTGAAGGGGTGGCGGTCGAGCGCCGGGGGCGTCCGCCGTCCGCCCGTGCGGTGGAAGGAGCACGTCATGGCCGTGACCCCGCGCAGGAGCGCGTCCGTCCGGAGCGCGGTCGTCGCCGTGGCCGCCGCGGCGGCGTTGTGCGTCGTGGCGGACGGGTCCGCGGCGGCGGTGGCGGGGCGCCCCGCGGAGGTGACGGCGCCCGCCCGGGACTCCTACGCCCGGCCGGCCCTCGACACCCTCGACGAGGTGGTGCGCGGGGACTTCGACGCCGTCCGGGCCCGGTTCGGCACGGAACTGCGGCAGCAGGTGTCCCCGGAGGCGCTGCGGCAGTCCTGGGACGCGTACCGGGCCGAGTTCGGCGACTACGTCTCCCACGGGGAGCCCCGCCAGACCGGGGTGGCGGCGGGGACCGTGGTGAGCGTGCCGCTACGGATGGCGAAGCAGCCCGGGGAGTTCCGCGTCACCTTCGGCGCGGACGGCCGCCTGACCGGGCTCTGGTTCCTGCGCGCGGGGGTGCCGCTCCCGTAACCGGTGACTTCACCGGCCCAGTTCGGCGATGAGGCGCCGGTAGGCGGCGAAGGCGGGCTTCGGGGTGTAGTCGTCGTAGAGCAGGCCGAAGTGGGGGAAGATCCCCTCGGCGCCGCTGTCGGCGTCCCGCAGGGCGAACAGCGAGTATCCGTCGATGTTCAGCTCGTCGGCGAGGGCCGCCGTGGTCCGGATGACGGTCTCCAGGACGGCGGCCTGCCGCTCGACGGTGCGTCCGGGTCCGGTGGGCCAGCCGTTCTCGCAGACGCGGACCGCAACGGTGTCGGGTATGCCCGCCTTCGGCAGGCTCGTGCGGCGGTACGAGGTCAGGACTGCGGTGACCGCCTCCGCGAGCCCGTCGGGGGCGACGGGGCGGAACACGTCCGGGAAGAAGTCGAGTCCGACGTAGTCCAGGCTCTCCCGGAAGCGCGGGCCGGCGAGGGCGCCCAGGTCGGCCCAGAAGGTGTCGGCGGGATCGAAGCTCGGGACGGCGTTGAAGCCGACGGCCACCCGGCGGCCGAGGGAACGGGCCTCGTCCTTGGCCGCGACCACGCCTTGGACGAGCGCCTCGAGGACGTTGGGGACGCTGCCGTCGACGGGCGGCAGGTCGAGGTTGGGCTCCTCGCAGATCTGCACGGAGGCCAGGCCGGGCCCGCCGTCCCGGACGGCCTCGCGGACGAAGCCGGTCCAGCCGTCCAGGGAGCCGGTGGGCTCGCGGAACTGCAGTACGAGGTCCAGGGTGCGGCCGCGCCGGACGTGGGCGTACGGGTCGGCCGGCGTGGGCGGGTTCGGGGTCACGGTCGTGGCGAACGAGCGGTACGCGCGCACCGAGAGGGTGCCGGCGTCACCCTGCAGGGTGTCGAGGGCCCGGTCGACGCGGTCCGGATCGTCGGGGGAGACCGGGTGGACGATGCCGCGCTCGTCCCCGAGGAGCCCGCCGGGGTAGATGCCGAAGGTCATGGGCATGGTTCGCCTCCAGATCACGGGAATGGAGTCACCACAAATTTGGTGTCACTCCAAATTTGTGGTGACACTAGCATGGGCTCCATGGGCCTCAGAGAGATCAAGAAGCAGCAGACCCGTACGGCGATCGCCGATGCGGCCCTGCCCCTGTTCCTGGAGCACGGTTTCGACCGGGTGACGGTCGCGGAGGTGGCACGGCGGGCGGGCGTGTCCACGAACACCGTGTTCAACTACTTCCCGGCCAAGGAGGACCTGTTCTTCGACCGTCGGCAGGAGGCCGAGGAACACCTGGCCGCGCTGGTGCGCGACCGCGCGCCCGGCGGCTGTCCGGTGGAAGCCGTCCGCGAGGACCTGCTCTCGGCCCTGCGGCAGGACCATCCGATGCTCGGGCTCCAGCCCGGAGCCCCCGCGTTCTGGCAGGTGGTCCTGGACAGCCCGGCCCTGCTCGCCCGCGAGCGCGAGATCGGCGAACGCGCCGAAGACGCCCTGGCGGCGGCCCTGACCCGGCACCCCGCGGACACCCCAGCCCCTCCCCCGCCGGCGCTCCTCGCGGGGGCCGTCGCGGGTACGCACCGCGCGGTGCTGCGCGAGCTCCGGCGCCGCATCATGGCCGGGGAACCGCCCGCGAGCGCCCGCGACGCCGTCCTGCCGGAGGCGGTCCGGGCCTTCGACCTGCTCTGCCACGGCCTGCACCCCGCCCCCGCCCCGGCGCCCTAGGCCCTGTCGTCAAAGTCCCGCCGTCGCCCGGAGGGCGGCCTCGCGGCGTCTGGTGCGTGCTCTCGGCGCGCCGGGCGCAAGACCTTGTACTGGACGTACTCGGTTTTGCGCCCGGTGCGGCGAG
>NZ_JBHVUQ010000097.1:0-29024 GCF_042884105.1 Streptomyces sp. NPDC058157 | reverse complement strand
TCCCTGATCCGGATCGGAGCGCCGAACATCGAAGCCCGCCCCGGACGACACCCCACCCCGGCACCGACCCCGGCCACCCCCCGACCCCGCCAACCGCCCCCCGGGAGGAACGGCGGTCAGCCCGGGAGTTGGATGATCGGGAAGCTGCCCGTCGTCGTCGGGGCGTGTTCCGGGAGCCAGAGGACCGCCACCGCGCCGGCGGCCGAGCCCTCGGTGTCGGCGCCGCCCGGCGCCGCCACGTTGCGGAAGGTGAGGCGGGCGCCCAGGACGCGGGCCTGGCCCTCGGCGATGGTCAGGCCGAGCCCGTGCCCGACCCCCGCCCGGTCCGTCGAACCGGTGCGGAACCGGCTCGGGCCCTCCCGCAGCAGTGCCTCGGGAAAGCCCGGTCCGTGGTCCCGGACGCGGACGACCCGGCCCTCGATGTCGACCTGGACCGGCGCCTGCCCGTACCGCGCGGCGTTGGCCAGCAGGTTGCCGAGGATCCGCTCCAGGCGGCGCGGGTCGGTGCTGACGATCTCGTCCGCGACCACCCGTACCGAGGCCTCCGGCATCAGCGCCGTCACCCGCCGGGTGACGAACTCGCCCAGCGCCACGTCCTGCAGCTCGGCCCGCTCGGACGCGCCGTCCAGCCGGGCCACCTCCAGGACGTCCTCGACCAGGGCCCGCATCGCCTGCGCCCGGTCGCGCACCAGCTCCGTGGGCCGGCCCGGCGGCAGCAGCTCCGCGGCCGTCAGCAGCCCCGTCACCGGCGTCCGCAGCTCGTGCGCGATGTCGGCGGTGACCCGCCGCTCGGCCTCCAGCCGCTGCTGGAGGGCGTCGGCCATGGCGTCCACCGCCCGTGCGAGGTCGTCCGTCTCGTCGCGGACGACGCCGCCCACCGCGTCCCGCACGCGGACCTCCGGGTCCCCGTGCGCCACCCGCTGGGCGGCGGCCGCCGCCTTGCGCAGCCGGCTGGAGATCTGCCCCCCGATGAGCACGCCGAGCGCCGAGCCGCCGATCACGACGGCGAGGGAGCCGATGACCAGGGCGCGGTCCAGGTCGCGCACCATGTTGGCGCTCTCGCGGAACTCGTGGTGCATGGACAGCACCTGCCCGTTGCCGAGCGGTACGGCCGCCCACACCTCGGGTCCCCGCTTGGGGGTCTTGGGGGTCTCCTGGATGTAGGTGCCGCGCCGCCCCGAGCGGGCCTTCTCGCGGAGTTCGGCGGGGAGCTCGGGGTCGTTGACCTTGGCGCCCCAGATGGGCTTGCGGCCGGCGTCGGGGGTGCGGGCGATGTACTGCACCCGTTCCAGCTCCGAGTCGCGGGCGCTCTCCAGCATCGACACACGGGCGGCGCTGTGCACCACCAGGCTCAGGGCGAGCGCGGTGAGGGCCCCGACGGCGGCGATGGCGAGCGTGATCTTCCAGCGGATCCCCGTGCGCAGGGTGAAACGCCTCATGCTGTGGTTCTCATGCCTTGAGCTTGTATCCGAAGCCGCGGACCGTCTCGATCCGGTCCTGTCCGATCTTGGTGCGCAGTCGCTGGACGTGGACGTCCACGACGCGGGTGTCGCCGCCCCAGTCGTAGTCCCAGACCCGCTCCAGGAGCCGGTCGCGGGACAGGACGGTTCCGGGCGCGGAGGAGAATTCCAGCAGCAGCCGCATCTCGGTGGGGGTCAGGGCGACGGGGGCGCCGGCCCGGCGGACCTCCATGCCCTCGGTGTCGACCTCCAGGTCGCCGAAGGACAGCACCCCGCGCTCGTCGGAGCCGTCGTCGTCGCCCGGGCCGTTGCCGCCGTTCTGCGTGCCGCCCGCGTGCCCGAAGCGGCGCAGGACCGCGCGGATCCGGGCGACGAGGACCGAGCCGTCGAACGGCTTGGTGACGTAGTCGTCCGCGCCCGCCTCCAGGCCCAGGACCACGTCGATGGAGTCGGCGCGCGCCGAGAGCATGATCACCGGGACGGTGGACTCGTCACGGATGCGCCGGCACAGGCTCACGCCGTCCATGCCGGGCACCATCACGTCCAGCAGGGCGATGTCGGGCCGGTCCGCCCGGAAGGACTCCAGTCCGGACAGGCCGTCGGGCATGGCGGTGACCACGAACCCGTCGCGCTCCAGCGCCAGGGTCGTGGCCTCGCGGATGACGTCGTCGTCCTCCACGAACAGCACGTGGGTCTCGGCCATGCGCAGCCTCACTCCGGTCTTGTGCGTCTGCTGGTGCTTGTGCGGTCAGTTCTTCGGGGGGGTGACGGCCGGGGCCGGCTGGCCCCCGCCGTCCCCGACGTTGCTGTATTCCGAGTGGACGCGGTCCTGCTCGGCGAACTTCTCCCCGTTCCAGCGGTACGTGATCACGTCCTCGCCGGAGGGGTAGGAGAGCGCGTCGCTCTTGCCGTAGACCGGCTTGCTGACGACCAGGTCGCCCCGGTCGATCTCGGCGTAGACGGGCGGCTGCTCGTCGGCGAAGACATTCTCGTACTTCCCGCCGTCCGACCGGTACACGTACGAGCCCCGCCCCAGGGCGTCGGCGCAGGACAGGACGTTGACGACGATGTCGACGACGCTGCTCCCGGTGACCTTCCCGTAGCTGACGTCGACCGGGTACTCCTTGCCCGTGCAGGGCTTGAGGTCCCGCTTGACCTCGGCGCTGACCTTGGGGTCCGCCTTCAGCAGGGCCACCGGGTCGACCTTCTTGAGGGGGTTGCCCGTCCCCGCGGCGGGGGTGTGGCCCAGGGCCACCGGACCGCTGGGCGCGGCGGTGGGCTGGTTGTTGCGGGCCACCGACTCCGTGCGGGCGGGGCCGCCGTCGCGCAGGCCGGTGCCGCCGGCGGAACAGCCGGCCGCGAACAGCACTGTGCCGACGAGGACGACCGTCCCCGCCGACGTCAGTACCAGCGAGCTCCTGCCACTCAGGCTTTGGCCGTTCAGGCCGCGCACCGCTCCCGCCCCTCGTCACGCGTGGTGTGGTCACCGCGTTCGAGCGCACGCATGTCCAGGTCCCGGCTCTCCAGCTCCTGGCGGAGCCGGGCCAGTGCGCGGTGCAGTGTGCTCTTCACGGTTCCCGCCGACATTCCGAGCGCCGCGGCCGTCTCCTCGGTGCTCATCTGCTCCCAGTGTCGCAGCACCACGACACTGCGCTGCTTGGGCGCGAGGACCTTGAGGATGTCCATGAGCAGGGCGCGGTCGGCGCGCTGGTCGGAGCCGTCCTCGACGGAGGCGTCCGGGAGCTGCTCGGTGGGGACCTCGTCGAGCTTGCGGGCCCGCCACCACTCGGTCCGCGTGTTGATCATGACGCGCCGCAGGTAGGCGTCGGCGAGGGACTTGTCGGCGATGCCCTCCCAGCGGCCGTACGTGCGCACGAGGGCGGTCTGGAGGAGGTCCTGCGCGTCGGTCGGGTCCGGGACCAGGCGCCGGGCGCTGCGCAGCAGGGCGTCCTGCCGGGTGCGTACGTACTCCTCGAACTCGAGTACATCTCCGTGCGCCATCTAGACCGCCTCCGCTGCCGTCCCCGTCACCCGCCGCGTCACCGCTGCCTTACGGATCCGAAGGTACGGACGGGTTGTCACGGCACTGTGCGGGTCAGCCTGCGGTGGGCGCACGGACACCCGTAGGTTGTGTAACAGTGCCCGTGAGCTGCGGTTTCCCGGCCCGAAACGGAATGAGGCCGTCAACTTCGACGGCCTCCCGGGAAGGCCCGTGCGACCTGCGGATTCCGGGGCCCGGGCCTGCGGATTCCGGGGCCCGCCCCTGGGGATTCCCGTGCCTAGCCCTGCGGGAGGCGGTACATCCCGCGGGCGAGCGGTTCCACCAGCCCGTCGGACACCAGCCCGTCCAGCGCCCTGGCCCGCTGCACCGGCTCGTCCCACACCGCGTCGAGCTGCGCCTGCGCCACCGGCCCCGTCGCCTCGCGCAGGACGGCCAGCAGCCGGCCGCGCACCTGGCGGTCGGTGCCCGCGTACGTCTGCCCGCGCCGCGGCGGCCCGTCGTGCGCGGGCTTCCCGGCCAGCCGCCAGGCGCACAGCCCGGCCACCGGGCAGCGGACGCAGTCCGGGCTCTTGGCCGTGCAGACCAGCGCGCCCAGCTCCATCGAGGCCGCCGCCCAGCGGGCCGCCGTGGCCTCGTCCGCGGGCAGCAGGGTCCGGGCCAGGCGCCGCTCGGCGGCGGTGGTGGCGTTCGGCGGGTACTCGACACCGGTGGAGGTGCGGGCGAAGACCCGGCGCACGTTGGTGTCGAGGACCGCGTGCCGCTGCCCGTACGCGAAGGAGGCCACCGCGGCGGCCGTGTACTCCCCGATCCCGGGCAGTGCGAGCAGCTGCGCGTGGTCGCGCGGCACGTCACCGCCGTGGCGTTCCGTTATCGCCGCGGCCGCTCCGTGCAGCCGCAGGGCCCGGCGCGGGTAGCCCAGGCGCCCCCAGGCCCGTACCGCCTCGCCGGGCGCCTCGGCGGCCAGGTCGGCGGGGCGGGGCCAGCGGGCGAGCCACTGCTCGTACACCGGCAGGACCCGGCTGACGGGGGTCTGCTGGAGCATGAACTCGCTGACCATGACCCCCCAGGGGCCGGCCTCGGGGCGGCGCCAGGGCAGGTCGCGGGCGTGCTCGTCGAACCACGCGATGACGGGCTCGTGCAGCGGGGAGCGTGCGGGGGAATCGGCGGATGCGGCGGATGCAGTCATGTCAGGGGCATCCTGGCACGTTCTACGGGTGGCGCGCCGGGCCCGGACCGGTGAACCAGACGGCCGCGCGGATCCCGCTCCCCTGTACGGCGGCGATCACCCGGGTCATCGGCCCGGTCAGCAGGGCCACGGCCAGCGCGCCCAGCGAGGCGCCGAGCAGCAGGCCCATCCCCACG
This sequence comes from Streptomyces sp. NPDC058157, assembly GCF_042884105.1. NCBI lineage: Bacteria > Bacillati > Actinomycetota > Actinomycetes > Kitasatosporales > Streptomycetaceae > Streptomyces > Streptomyces sp. NPDC058157. Next base: position 24,200 of record NZ_JBHVUQ010000097.1, on the reverse strand, counting down.
TCGTGCGGGTAGTGCACCCCCACGAACACCCGGGAGAAGGCCATGAGCACGGCCATCGGCAGGGTCAGCAGCGCCAGGCGCGGCACGGCCAGCGCCAGCGCGACGGCCGCCGCGCCCGCGATGGCGGAGTGGTTGCTGGGGAAGGACCAGTCCCCGTACGGCGGACACGGCACCAGCGAGGCGGCCGCCCGGGCCACCGCCCGGCAGGGACGGTCCTCGTCGACGGTCGACTTCACCAGCTCGGAGGCGACGTACACCAGCGCGGTCGCCAGCGGAGCGAGCACGGCGCGCGCCACGGCCCGCGGATCGCGCCGGCCGCGCGCACGCCACCAGACGGATATGTAGAGCAACCCGAACACGAGGAGCCCGTATTCGGTCCAGACCTCGAAGGCCGACTGCACCCAGTGGGGCGTGTCGTGGGCGAAGTCGGTGATGTTGCGGTAGAGGTCGGAGGTGTCCATGGTGACCGACGGTACTCAACCCCAGGTCGAGGCCGTGTCAGACCCTGGCCTGATCTTGTCGCTCCGGCCCCGGACCCCAAGATGATCATCGGCAAAACCCGCCGTATGCGCGGCATGTGGGGCACTGATCGCGGCGCGAGTTCTCGTAAGGTTCGGTACGTGGGATCTCTGCGCAATCCGGTCGGGCCGCTTCCCTCCTCCATTTACTGGCGGCGGAGGGCTGTTCTGGCGTCCGTCGCGGCGCTCGCGGCGCTGCTCGCCGTATGGTTCGTCAGTTCCGGTGGGGGCGGCACGAGTACGAACGGCAAGGGCGGCGGCGGCTCCGGCCCGGTCCGCACGATCACCCCCGGCCCCTCCGGCTCGGGCCCGGCGATCAGTCAGGCCCCGGGCGGGCGCGCGGAGTCGGGCAGTGGCGGGGGCTCCGCCTCCGGCTCGGGCGGCGGCACCTCGAAGAACCCCGACCAGGGTGGCGGCGCGGCCTCCGGCTCCTCCGGCGGCGGCGCGGGCGCCCCGGCGGTCCTCCCGGCGGACTCCCCGCTGCCCACCTGCGCGGCGAGCGCGGTGCAGTGGGAGGTCAAGAGCGTGAAGAACGAGTACGAGACGAACGAGAAGCCGCGCCTCGAACTGATCGTCCGCAACGTCTCGGGCAGCACCTGCAAGTTCGGACTCGGGCCGAAGCAGGCGGTCGTGACGATCTTTCAGACGACCGGCGCCAAGCAGGTGTGGTCCTCGGCCGACTGCCCGACGGGGCCGGCCAACGCGTACTTCCGCCTGCCGGCCCAGGGTGAGACGAAGCAGTCGCTGGAGTGGGACCGCAAGCTGAGCGCGGCGGACCAGTGCCAGTCGCCTCCGGCGGGTACCCCGGCCCCCGACACCTACGTGGTCGAAGCCCGCACCCCGGGCCTCCCGGTGGCCCGCACGTCGTTCGTGCTGAAGCAGGACTGACGCGGCGTTCTCGGGGCTCCTCCGCCCCAGCGGCGGCGGAGCCTAGACGTAGCGTTCGAGGATCGAGGACTCCGCCAAGCGGGACAGCCCCTCGCGGACGCTCCGCGCGCGGGCCTCGCCGACCCCGTCCACGGTCTGGAGGTCGTCCACGCTGGCGGCCAGCAGCTTCTGCAGCCCCCCGAAGTGCTCCACCAGTCGCTCGATGATCGCCCCCGGCAGCCGCGGCACCTTCGCCAGCAGCCGGTACCCGCGGGGCGACACCGCGGAGTCCAGGGTCTCGGGCGACCCCGTGTACCCCAGCGCCTTGGCCACGATCGCCAGTTCCAGCAGTTCCGGATGCGTCAGCGCGTCCAGCGCCGGGAGCGCCTCCTCCACCGTGCGGGAACGCTTCGCCGTCGGTTCCGGAACGTAGTCCCGGATCACCAGCTCCCGCTCCTGCTCGATGCCCACCGTCAGCTCGTCCAGCTGGAGCGACAGCAGTCGCCCGTCCGTGCCCAGTTCGACCACGTACTCGGCGATCTCGGTCGCGATCCGGCGGACCATTTCCAGCCGCTGCGCGACCGCGGTCACGTCGCGCACCGTGACCAGGTCCTCGATCTCCAGCGCCGACAGCGTGCCCGCGACCTCGTCCAGCCGCAGCTTGTACCGCTCCAGCGTGGCCAGCGCCTGGTTCGCGCGGGAGAGGATCGCCCCGGACTCCTCCAGGACCCTGCGCTCCCCGTCCACGTACAGCGCGATCAGCCGCATCGACTGCGACACCGACACCACCGGGAACCCGCACTGCTTCGACACCCGGTCCGCCGTGCGGTGCCGCGTGCCGGTCTCCTCCGTGGGGATCGACGCGTCCGGCACCAGCTGCACGCCGGCCCGCAGGATCTTCGTCAGGTCCTTGTCCAGGATCAGCGCGCCGTCGAGCTTGCACAGCTCCCGCAGCCGGGTCGCGGTGAACTCCACGTCCAGGACGAAGCCGCCGGTACACATGGCCTCGACCGCCTTGTCCATGCCGAGGACGATGAGCCCGCCCGTGTTGCCGCGGACGATCCGCTCCAGACCGTCACGCAGCGGCTGACCAGGTGCGACCGCGGTGAGGGAGGCGCGCATCAACGCCTCGTGCTTGGAGCTCGCGCCCGACTTCCCGGATGCTGCTGCCCCGTCCTTGGCTGCCACTGCACTCCTCCGGTCGCGGGTTGCGCCGCCTGCGTAGGGCCGGGCGGACCAGCACAAAGTCTACCGGCGCCGCCTGTGCGCCCGCCGGGCGTTGACCCGCAGCGCCGCGGCGGCAGCCCGTACGGCCCCGCTGACCTGCCTACCCGCCCCCCACCCCGGAGCCTCTCATTCCGCCAAAACCCTCCGACGCACCCCGCGGGGGCGGCTCCGGGGCACCCCGCGAGGGCGCCTCGGTTCAGTCCGTCGGCGCCGCCGCGGCCCGCTCCTTGGACGGCGTACGGGACCGGCCGCGCGGCAGGACCCGCAGGGCGTCCCCCATGTCCGCGACCTCGGTGACCTTCATCCCCGCCGGGACCTTCCCCGGGTCCGCCGGCACCAGCGCGTGCGTGAACCCGAGCCGGTGCGCCTCCGCGAGACGCCGCTGCACGCCCGTCACCCGCCGCACCTCGCCGGCCAGCCCGACCTCCCCGATCGCCACGAGGTTCTTCGGCAGCGGCACGTCACTCGCGGCGGAGGCCAGGGCCAGCGCGATCGCCAGGTCGGCGGCCGGCTCCGTCAGCTTCACCCCGCCCACCGTCGCGCTGTAGATGTCCCGCTTGCCCAGCGCCGTGATCCGGCCGCGCTGCTCCAGCACCGCCAGCATCATCGAGACGCGCGAGGTCTCCAGGCCGGAGGTGGTGCGGCGCGGGGAGGGGATCTGCGAGTCCACGGTCAGCGCCTGCACCTCCGCGACCAGCGGGCGCTTGCCCTCCAGGGTCACGGTCAGACAGGTCCCCGGCACCGCCTCGGCGCGCCGGGTCAGGAACAGCCCGCTGGGGTCGGCGAGCCCGGTGATGCCCTCGTCGTGCAGCTCGAAGCAGCCGACCTCGTCCGTCGCGCCGTACCGGTTCTTCACGCCGCGCACCAGGCGCAGCCGCGCGTGCCGGTCGCCCTCGAAGCTCAGCACCACGTCCACCAGGTGCTCCAGCAGGCGGGGGCCGGCGATGGCCCCGTCCTTCGTCACGTGGCCGACGAGCAGGGTGGCCATGCCCCGCTCCTTCGAGGCGCGGATCAGCGCCCCCGCCACCTCCCGGACCTGGGCCATGCCGCCCGGCGCGCCGTCGATCTCGGGGGAGGCGATGGTCTGTACGGAGTCCAGGACCAGGAGCGAGGGCCGGACGGCGTCGAGGTGCCCGAGGACGGCGGACAGGTCCGTCTCGGCGGCGAGGTAGAGGTGGTCGTTCAGGGCGTTGATCCGGTCGGCCCGCAGCCGCACCTGGCTCGCCGACTCCTCGCCGGTGACGTACAGGGTGCGGTGGTCGCCGGTGGCCGCCTTGGCCGCGACGTCGAGCAGCAGCGTCGACTTGCCGACGCCCGGCTCGCCCGCGAGGAGCACCACCGCGCCGGGGACGAGGCCGCCGCCGAGGACGCGGTCCAGCTCGTCCACGCCGGTGCTGCGGGCCGTCGCCGTCTTGCCGTCGACCTGCGCGATCGGCAGGGCGGCGGCGGTGACGCGGCCGGCCGCCGTGGTGCGCACGGCGGGCGCGCCCATCTCCTCGACGGTTCCCCACGCCTGGCACTCGGGGCAGCGGCCGAGCCACTTCACGGTCGTCCAGCCGCACTCGGTGCAGCGGAAGGACGGACGGTCCTTGGCGGATGAGCGAGAGGTACGGGCAGCCATGCCGCCCACGGTATCCGGCGCCACCGACAACGCGGTCGGGGCCGGTGGCCGCCGGGCACCGGCCGGCGTCAGGGTCGCGGTCAGCGGGACGGCGATCTGTTCACCCGTAAGGGCTAAAACCGGGGAAGGCTTCCGGAGGGCCACGGGCCTGCCGCCTACCTTCGCCAGGTGGACAGCAGCGACCAGGGAGACCCCGCATCACGCACCGGCGCACACCGGGCGCACAGGCGCACGCCCCGCGCAGGGGCCCCGGAGGACACGGCGGTGACACCGGGTGCGTCCGGGGCGCCGGGTGCGTCCGGGACCACGGGTACCTCCGGGGCGTCGGGTGCGTCCGGGGCGCCGTGGGCCGCCGCGGCACCCCGGGGCGGCGAGGCGCCCGAGGAGACCGCGACCGTCCGCATGCCCTCGGCGGCGGCCTGGCCCCCGTTCCCGGGGGAGCCCCGGGTGGCCGGGCACCCCGGGGCCGCAGGGGAGGGAGCCGGGCACCTGGCGGCCGCCGGCCCGGGAGCCGGGCATCCGGGCGCGTACCCGGGGGCCGGGCAACCCGGGACCGTGCATCCGGGGACTGCGGGCCCGGCGGACGAGGGGCCCGGGGCTGGGAGGAGCGCAGGCTCGGAGGCCCGCCACGGCCGGGACGTCGGGGCCGGGGCGCCGCCCTCCTCCCCGTACGAGCCCTACCTCGACGGCCTGTTCACCTACTGCCTGTCGGTCCTGTGCGACCACGACGCCGCCACCGACGTGCTCGGCGACGTCCTCGCCGTCGCCGAGCGGCACCCCGGCCGATGTCCCGACGAGGGCGACCGGCGGGCCTGGCTGTACGCCCTCGCCCGCTGGGCCTGCCTGCGCCGGCTGGCCGAGCGGCGGCGCGCCCGCCAGGGGGCGCATTCCGCCCGGCGCACGCCGGAGCACACCGAAGCCGAGCATGCGCCCCGGACGCCCCGCCCGCCCGGCTCCCGCGAGGTCCTCGACGTGGACGCCCACCGCCGTACCGAGCTCGCCCGCCTCGCCTGGCCCGAGGCCGCCGGCACCACCCCCGAACAGCGCGAGGCCCTCGAACTCGCCGTCCGCCACCGCCTCGGCACCACCGAACTCGCCGCCGTCCTCGGCACCGCCCCCGCCACCGCCCGTGAGCTGCTCTCCGCCGCCGCCTGCGAGGTCGAACGCACCCGCGCCGCCCTCGCCGTCGTCGAGACCGGAAACTGCCCCGCCGTCTCCCGCCTCACCGGCGAGGACGGCGACCGCGACGTCCTGCTGTCCAGCACCCTGCGCGCCGAGCTCGTCCGGCACGTCGACGACTGCCCGCGCTGCCGCCGCGTCGCCGAACGCGTCGGCGCCGCCGCCCCCTGGCCCGGCTCCGGCGGCCTGCACGCCGCGCTCCCGCTCGTCGCCGCCCCGCGCGGGGCCGTCCGCGCGGCCATGCTGCGCTCCGGCCGGCGCCGCGGCGGTCGCCCCGGCCCGCGCTTCGACCGCACCGGCTTCCCCATGGACCCCAAGGACCGCGCCGCCCGCCGCGACCGCTTCCGGGCCCGGGCCGTGACGACCACCGTCGTCGCCACCGTCGTCGCCGCCCCCGTCATCGCCCTGTGGGCCGCCTACCGGGGCGCCCCCACCATCGGCGAACCCGTCGGCGACGGCACCAGGATCTCCGCCGGCGAATCGAGGATCCCGCCCCCGCTCGCCGAGGGCCGCCCGCTCACCGCGTACGAGAACACCGGCAACACCGCCCGCACCACCGGCGAACCCGGCTTCGCCACCGGCAGCGCCGCCCCCGACGTCTCCGTCGAGGTCATCAGCAGCGGCGCCCCCGCCACCCCCGACGCCACCGGACCCGGCGCCCCCGGCCGGCTCACCGTCTCCGCCGCCACCCGCGGCGGCACCACCCTGCTCACCCTCGGGGCCTCCGGCGGCAGCCCCGTCGCCTGGCGGCTCTGGTCCGACGCGCCCTGGCTGCGCGCGAGCCAGACGGCGGGCGTCCTCGCCCCCGGAGAATCGGTCACCCTGCGGATCACCGTCGACACCGAGGCCCAGCCCGTCGGAGCCTGGAGCGCCCGCGTCGGCGTCGACCCGGGCGGGGCCGTCGTCTCCGTCTCGGGCCGCGGCCGCCCCGCCCCCGAACCCACCCCCCCGCCCCCCGGCCCCCCCCCCCCCCCCCCCCCCCCCCCCCCCCCCCCCCCCCCCCCCCACCCCCCCCCCCCCCCCCGACGCCCACACCGACCCCCACCCCGACGCCCCCTACGGACCCGACCCCGACCCCGACGCCCACCCCGACCCCGCCCACGGACCCGGGACCGTCGGCGGGCCCAGGAGGAACGGTTTCCCCCGACCCGGCACCCCCCGCGCCGTAAGGCGGGGGGGCCGGGGGCCGGGGGGAGGGACTACGCCGGGTCGGCGGGGTGCGGGGCCATCGGCAGCAGCGACGCCAGCCGCGCCTCGCACAGCTTCACCAGCTCCGCGTACGCCTCCGCACCCATCAGCTCCGTCAGCTCCGCCCGGTACGACACGTACACCGGGTCACCGGCCCCGTGCGCGGACGTCGCCGACGTGCACCACCAGTGCAGGTCGTGCCCGCCCGGCCCCCAGCCGCGCCGGTCGTACTCCCCGATCGACACCTGGAGCACCCGCGTGTCGTCCGGCCGGTCGATCCAGTCGTACGTACGCCGGATCGGCAGCTGCCAGCACACGTCCGGCTTCGTCTCCAGCGGCTCCTGCCCGCTCTTGAGCGCCAGGATGTGCAGCGAGCAGCCCGCCCCGGCCGGGAAACCGGGCCGGTTGAGGAAGATGCACGCCCCGTCCCAGCGGCGGGTCTGCTTCTCCCCGTCGTCGTCGAGCTGCGTCCAGCCGCTCTCGCTGCCGACGTCGTGGAACTGCCACAGCTCCGGCGTCAGCCGCGCCACGTGCTCGGCGACCCGCTGCTCGTCGTCCTCGTCGGAGAAGTGCGCGCCCAGCGTGCAGCAGCCGTCCGAGGCCCGACCGGCCTGGATGCCCTGGCAGCCGCTGCCGAAAATGCACGTCCAGCGGGAGGTCAGCCACGTCAGGTCGCAGCGGAAGACCTGCTCCTCGTCGGCGGGATCGGGGAACTCCACCCAGGCCCGGGGGAAGTCGAGGCCCTTCTCGTCCGCCACTGTGTCCTTGTTCTTCTTCGACTGGTTCTTGCTGGCCTTCTTCGTATTTGGCACGAACACCAGCCTAAGCGCCCCTTACTCCACCGCCCCGCGTCCGGCCCTATAGCGTTTCCCGTATGAGACTCGGTGTCCTGGATGTGGGTTCGAACACGGTCCACCTGCTGGTGGTGGACGCGCACCCCGGCGCGCGCCCGCTGCCCGCGCACTCCCACAAGGAGCAGCTGCGCCTCGCGGAGCTGCTCGACGAGCACGGGGCGATCACCCCGGAGGGCGTCGAGCGCCTGGTCTCCGTCATCGGCGAGGCCGTGCAGGCGGCCGAGGACAAGGGCTGCGAGGACGTCCTCCCCTTCGCGACCAGCGCGGTGCGAGAGGCCCCCAACGCCGACGAGGTCCTGGCCCGCGTCAAGGCCGAGACCGGCGTCGAGCTGCCGGTGCTGAGCGGTGAGGACGAGGCCCGGCTGACCTTCCTCGCGGTCCGGCGCTGGTTCGGCTGGTCGGCGGGCAAACTGCTGGTCCTCGACATCGGGGGCGGCTCGCTGGAGATCGCGTACGGCATCGACGAGGACCCCGACGCCGCCGTCTCCCTCCCCCTGGGCGCCGGCCGCCTCACCTCCGCCTGGCTCCCGGGCGACCCGCCGGACCCGGCGGACGTGAGGGCGCTGCGGCGGCACGTGCGGGCGCAGATCGCCCGCACGGTCGGCGAGTTCAGCCGCTTCGGGGCGCCGGACCACGTGGTGGCCACCTCGAAGACCTTCAAGCAGCTGGCCCGCATCGCCGGCGCGGCCCGCGAGGCCGACGGCCTATACGTCCAGCGCGACCTGACGCGCAAGTCCCTGGAGGAGTGGGTCCCGCGCCTGACGGCGATGACCTCGGCGGAACGCTCCACCCTCCCGGGCGTCTCGGACGGCCGCGCCTCCCAGCTCCTGGCGGGCGCCCTGGTCGCGGAGGCGGCGATGGACCTCTTCGGCGTGGACACCCTGGAAATCTGCCCGTGGGCCCTACGGGAGGGCGTCATCTTGCGGCGGCTGGACCACTTGCCGTAGGGGTCGCGGGCTGTTTGCCGCGGCCTCGCGGCGCGGGCCCGCCATCTCCCCCTCGAGGGGTTGCAGCCGAGCGGTGTCTGCCCACCCGCCTCCCCGGGTGCGGGGCGGTGGTGTGGGGGGCGGGGTCCCGGCGGGGCGGTCTCAGGGAGGAGCGGGGGTTTCCCGTCAGTCCCACTGTCCTTCCGGGTCGGGCCGGCCTGTCAAGGGCGCTCCCTTCGGTCGCGTCGCTTCGCGATGGCCTTCGGCCACCCTTGACAGACCGACCCGCCCCGGAAAGACAAGGACTGCCGGGAAGCCCCCGAAGGAACGGGACGGTCCAGGGTCGGGCGATCGGCTCCCTGAGCGATGAGGCGGGGTGGTCGGGGGCCGGCAGACCGGGCAGCCGGGCCGACGCCAGAGGGCAAGCGGCGCCGACGTCCGCGTCAGATCGCTACGCGCTCCTCCCGTCTCGGCGTCCGCCGCCCGTCTGGGGCTGGTACCCGCACGGAATGCCGATCAGGGCCCCCGTTCGGGACCTCCGGGCGCCCCGGATCGCTACGCGCTCCTCCCGGATCGGCGGCCAGCCGCCGTCTGGGGCTGGGATGCCCTGCCGGTCGTCTTCTGGTGCCGTCTCCTCAGGCGGGGAGGACGTTCGCGGCTGCCGTGGTGAACTCGCGGCCGGACGCGTTGCGGATGTAGGCCAATTCCACCCAGTGCTCGTGGAGCGGCGAGTCCGAGACGTTCTCGTTGATCACGGCCATCAGTTCCCCCTCGACGCCGGAGGCGACGTCGCGCACGCGGCGGCGCAGGAGGCGGTGGGGGACGTACTCGTAGTGTTCAGCGCTCATCGGACGACGGCCCCTCGTCGAGGGAGGCGACGAAGCGTTCCCAGCCGCGCCGCGCGCGTTCGATGAGGTCACGGCTGGGCTCGGGGCCGTCCGACGGGTCGATGCCGAGTACGCCACGGGACACGCGTTCGGTGGTGCGGCTGGTCATGGGGTGGTCGCTCCCTGCCCTCGTCGGAGGGACGGTCAACTGCCGTCCCGTCACTACGTGATGTGAAGAGGTAACCGCGCGCACCCCCACCGCGAGTACCGTTGAGGAGTCGGAGAAGCATGCAAGCCATGCACGTGTGGGGAGTTGCACATGGCTCGACGCTCACGTACATCCAACACCGGCCTGACCACGCTCCTTGAGCAGGCCGGATGGTCGAGAAGCCAGTTCGCCTCGATCGTCAACCGCGTCGGTGCGGAGGCCGGGCTCGCCCTCACATACGGGCAGCCCGCCGTGTCCCAGTGGGTGGCGGGGCATCAGCCCCGGGCCCGGGTCAGGGCGCTGATCGTCGAGGCGTTCGAGCGGAAGCTGGGGCGGCCGGTCACCTACGCCGAGGCCGGTCTCGCTGCGCCGGGGGCGGTGGAGGACGAGGACACGGTGCGGGAACTGGTCGAGCTCGGGCGGGCCGACATGGATCCCTCTCGGCGGCGGGTGATCGCGGCGGGGGTCTTCTCCGCGGCTCTGGCCATCCCGCTCTTTCCGACCCTGGCGCGGGCCGACGGCCCCGAGCCGGTGCGGCCCGGCAAGGTGACGACGCGGGTCGGGCAGGCTCAGGTGGATGCCGTGGGGGCGATGACGGAACGGATCGCCGACATCCTCGACGAACTGGGCGCGGGGCACGCCCGGCCGATGGCGGCGGCCTTCCTGGTGAACACGGTCGGGCCGTGGCTCAAGGCCGAGGCGGCGGCTCCGGCGAGGAAGAGCCTGCTCGCGGCCGCCTCCGACCTCGTGTACCTCACGGGGTGGATGGCGATGTACGAGCGTCAGCACCGGCTCGGGCAGGACTACTACGTGTCCGCGCTCAAGCTCGCGGGTGAGGCGGAGGACCACGTCACGTACTGCCGCACCCTGCGCGGGATGTCCCTCCAGGCCTCCAACCTGGGCTACGGGCGGCGCGCCCTGGAGCTCGCGGACTCGGCGGCGGAGGCCGCTCCGGGCGCCGGGCCGCGTCTGGTCGCGTTCCTGCGCGGGCAGCAGGCGCACGGTGCGGCGATGGTCGGGGACAGGCGGCAGGCCTTCGCCCGGCTCCGGGAGGCCGAGGAGGCGCTGGCCCGGGCGGATGACCGGCGGGAATCGGTGGGAGGGTACGACCGGACGGCGTACCTCTTCCACGTCGCGCACGTGCTGAACGAGACCAAGGACGTCGCGGGCTCGGTCCGTACGCTGCGGGAGTCGATCCGGGTCCAGCCGGCGCAGGAACGGCAGGGCCGGCTGCACGCGTACGGGCTCCTCGCGCAGCGGCAGCTGGCCATCGGGCACGTGGAGGCGGCGTGCGAGTCGTGGGGGAGGTTCCTCGACGAGTACGAGGTGCTGTCGTCGGCACGCGGGGACGAGCACTTCGAGGTGATGAATCTCCGGCTGGGTCCGTACGGCGCCGTGCGAGCGGTCCGTGACCTGAGGGAACGCGCCCGGGCGGTGGGCGCGCTCAAGGGGTGAGGGGACGGGCGGGCTATGCGGTCGTCGCGTGGTGCCAGGCCGCTTCGCGTGCCTGGCAGTAGCGCAGCACGGCGCCGGGGTGGGTGATGAGTTCGATGTGGGTGAGGTCGTCGTCCGCGGTGAAGTGGAGGAGGGCCACCACCCGTGCGTCGAAGATCCAGAAGTCCTCGTCGGGGAGTTGCAGAGCGCTCGCCCGCGCGCGTGTCAGGGTGCGGACGTCCTCGCCTGCGGCGCGGTTGCGGCGGGCGTTGTCGAGCAGGTAGCGCTGACCTTCCGTCGCCGGGTCGTCGAGGATCCGGACGCGTTCGAACCTCTTGCCCAACGCGACCTGCTCACGTCGCTCGGTGCACCACGGGTCGGTGAGGTCCCATGTCACGGGCAGGCCTGCAACGAACTGCCGATAGGTGTCGGTGGCCTCGTCGGAGGCGTAGCGGCGACGGCTCTCCAGGCGCCATGCCGAGTGGGCGAGGTCGGAGAACATGCCGTCGAAGTCGGGGAGAGTGATGAACCGGGGCATGGGCGGCGGCCTATCGGGGCGATGGCTGCGAGGCGCTGAACTCGGCCGTCGGGATCGCGAAGTGCCAGGGGACGTCGGGTTCGTAGCCGAACGCCGCGCCCGCCCGCCAGCGCTCCCACCGCTCGCCCGCGCGGTCCACGGCGTACGACCGCTGCGTCTCCAGCCGCCAGGCGATGTGCTCGAAATCCTCGAAGTAGTGGGCCACGGCATCGAAGGGGATCAGGGGCGCCATGTGCTGCTCCGTCCTGGGCGGTCAGGGCTCCAGGATGCTGGTCCTGGCGGCACGGCGGGTGGTGATCGCCGTGGATCGCCGGACTTCTGGCGCGTTCTGCGCGTCTGGCGCGTTCTGTTTCAGGCGCCGCCCGTCCGCGTCGCCTCGCGGCGGTGTTGCAGCCAGGTGCGGCTCAGGTCGTCCCAGACCGTCTGGTAGCGGGTGAAGACCTCGGCGAGCTGGTCGAACGTCAGCTCGTCGGTGGGCGTCGACGCCATGAGGTATTCGAGGTCGTCCGCGAGGCGTCGGAAGCGGTACTGGGCCTCCTCCATCAGGACGGAGCGGGAGCGCCAGTTGAAGAACGGTTCGACGGCCGCCAGCAGTGTCACCAGCGCCACGCACGCCAGGGCCAGGCCGGTCCAGGCGTTGAGGTTCTGCAGGCCCAGGACGACGGTCGAGGCGGCCGACAGCACGAGCGCCGTCACCTTGACGGCGGCGGCGCTCCGGCCGAATCGCCTCTTCCGGGCGCGGGCGTAGACGTTGCCCTCGTGGATCTTGTCCAGCAGCAGGGCCGCCGTTTCGCCCGGGCTGAGCCCCGCCCTCGGTCCCGCACCGCGTTCCGCACCGAGTCCGCTGTCCGATCGCACCCCGACCCGCCCCCACAGTTCCCGTCGTACGCGTTGATGTGAAAAGTATGACGAGAGCGGGATTGCGTGCCGGGACGCGGGCGGGGGGCCCGTAATCTGGCTCCGTGGTCCGTAATCCGAGCAGCAGCGCCCCGAAAGTCGCCCTGTCCACCGCCTCCGTCTACCCGGAGTCCACGGCGACGGCCTTCGAGATCGCCGCCCGCCTCGGCTACGACGGCGTCGAGGTCATGGTCTGGACGGACCCGGTCAGCCAGGACATCGAGGCCCTGCGCCGGCTGTCGGACCACCACCAGGTGCCGATCCTCGCCGTGCACGCGCCCTGCCTGCTGATCACCCAGCGGGTGTGGTCCACCGACCCCTGGACCAAGCTCCAGCGGGCGCAGACCGCCGCCGAGAAGCTGGGGGCGTCCACCGTCGTCGTGCACCCGCCCTTTCGGTGGCAGCGCCAGTACGCGCGCGACTTCGTCAGCGGGATCTGGCGGATGGCGGACGAGACCGACGTCCGGTTCGCCGTCGAGAACATGTACCCCTGGCGCTACCGCGACCGCGAGATGCTCGCCTACGCGCCCGAGTGGGACGTGACCAAGGACGACTACCGGCACTTCACCGTCGACCTCTCCCACACCGCCACCGCCCGCACCGACGCCTCCGCCATGATCGACCGGATGGGCGACCGCCTCGCCCACATCCACCTCGCCGACGGCAACGGCTCCGCCAAGGACGAGCACCTCGTCCCCGGGCGCGGTACGCAGCCCTGCGCCGAGCTGCTGGCCGGCCTGACCCGCAGCGGCTTCGACGGGCACGTCGTCATCGAGGTCAACACGCGGCGCGCCATGTCCTCCGCCGAGCGTGAGGCCGATCTCGCCGAGGCGCTGGCCTTCACCCGCCGGCACCTGGCGGCCGGGCCCCGATGAGCGGCGCCGAGCCCGTACGGCGGCGCCGCGGTCCCGGGCGGCCCCGGCAGGACGAGGCGGAGGAGGGTCCGGGCACGCAGGAGCGGATCCGGCTCGCCGCCCGCGAGGTGTTCGCGGAGCGCGGGTACGACAAGACCTCCGTGCGCGGCATCGCGAAGGTGGCCGGGGTGGACCCGGCGCTGGTGCACCACTACTTCGGCAGCAAGGACGACCTCTTCGCCGCCGCCATCGAGGTCACCATGGAGCCGGCCCTGGTGGTCCCGGCCGTCGTCGGCGAGGGCCCGGACGGCATCGGGGAGCGGCTGGCCCGCTATTTCCTGGGGGTGTGGGAGAACCCGGCCACGCGCGCCCCGCTCCTCGCGGTGATCCGCTCCGCGCTCACCCACGAGGCGGCCGCGACGGTGCTGCGGACCCTGATCCTGCGGCGGGTCCTGGAGCGGGTCGCCGCCGACCTCGACGTCCCGGAACCCACCTTCCGCGCCGAGCTGGCGGCCTCGCACCTGATCGGCATCGCGATGGTGCGGTACGTGGTGCGGATGGAGCCCCTGGCGTCGGCGGACCCGGAGGAGATCGTGGCGCTGGTCGCCCCGACCCTCCAGCGCTATCTCACCGAGGCCTGACCGGGACCGGGACCGGGACCGGGACCGGGACCGGGACCGGGACTGGGACTGGGACTGGGACCGTGACCGAGGAGCGACCCTCCCGTCCCGACATCCGGACCGGGCGTCCGGATCGCGGGCGGTGGGCGTAGCCTCGTAACCGAGCCATATCCGCAGTCGCGGCTGACCTACGCGCAGCCGCACTCATGGGGAGTGAAACCGCATGCCCGAGCTGAGGTCCCGCACCGTCACCCACGGCCGCAACATGGCAGGCGCTCGTGCGCTGATGCGCGCGTCGGGCGTAGCGAGCGAGGACATCGGCAAGCCGATCATCGCGGTCGCCAACTCCTTCACCGAGTTCGTCCCCGGCCACACCCACCTGGCCCCGGTCGGCCGCATCGTCTCCGACGCGATCCGCGCCGCCGGCGCCATCCCGCGCGAGTTCAACACGATCGCCGTCGACGACGGCATCGCCATGGGCCACGCGGGCATGCTGTACTCCCTGCCCTCCCGCGACCTGATCGCGGACAGCGTCGAGTACATGGTCGAGGCGCACTGCGCCGACGCGCTGATCTGCATCTCCAACTGCGACAAGATCACCCCGGGCATGCTGATGGCCGCGATGCGCCTCAACATCCCCGTCGTGTTCGTCTCCGGCGGCCCGATGGAGGCCGGCCAGGCCACCCTCGTCGACGGCACCGTCCGCAAGCTCGACCTGATCGACGCCATGGTGGACGCCTCCAACGAGAACGTCTCGGACGCGGACATCCTGCGCATCGAGGAGAACGCCTGTCCGACCTGCGGGTCCTGTTCCGGCATGTTCACCGCCAACTCGATGAACTGCCTCGCCGAGGCCATCGGCCTGGCCCTCCCCGGCAACGGCTCCGTCCTCGCCACGCACACCGCCCGCCGCGCCCTGTACGAGGACGCCGGCCGCACGGTCGTGGAGATCACCAAGCGCTACTACGAGGACGGCGACGAGTCCGTCCTGCCGCGCGCCATCGCCTCCCGCGAGGCCTTCGAGAACGCCATGGCCCTGGACATCGCCATGGGCGGCTCGACCAACACGATCCTGCACCTGCTGGCCGCCGCGCAGGAGGCGGGCCTGGACTACGACCTCAAGGACATCGACGCCGTCTCGCGGCGCGTCCCCTGCCTGGCCAAGGTCGCCCCGAACGTGGCCCCCGGCGGCACGTACTACATGGAGGACGTGCACCGGGCCGGCGGCATCCCCGCCATCCTCGGCGAGCTGCACCGCGGCGGGCTCCTCAACAAGGACGTCACCACCGTCCACTCCCAGGGCCTGGAGGACTGGCTCGCCAAGTGGGACGCCCGCTCCGGCACGGCGTCCGAGGAGGCCATGGAGCTGTGGCACGCGGCCCCCGGCTGCAAGCGCTCCGCCACCGCCTTCTCCCAGTCCGAGCGCTGGGACACCCTCGACCTCGACGCCGAGGGCGGCTGCATCCGCTCCGTCCAGCACGCCTACTCCAAGGACGGCGGCCTGGCCGTCCTGCGGGGCAACATCGCCGCCGACGGCTGCGTGGTGAAGACGGCCGGCGTCGACGAGTCGATCTGGACCTTCGAGGGCCCGGCCGTGGTCTGCGAGTCGCAGGACGAGGCCGTGGACAAGATCCTCCGCAAGGAGATCCAGCCCGGCGACGTCGTCGTCATCCGCTACGAGGGCCCGCGCGGCGGCCCCGGCATGCAGGAGATGCTCTACCCGACGTCGTTCCTGAAGGGCCGCGGCCTGGGCAAGGTCTGCGCGCTGGTGACGGACGGCCGCTTCTCCGGCGGCACGTCGGGCCTGTCCATCGGCCACGCCTCCCCGGAGGCGGCCTCGGGCGGCGACATCGCGGTGGTCGAGGACGGCGACCGGATCCGCATCGACATCCCGAACCGGTCGATCGAGCTCCTGGTGGACGAGGCCACGCTGGCCGCCCGCCACGCGGCCCTCGGCGGCGTCTACGCCCCGAAGACCCGCGTCCGCACGGTCTCGGCGGCGCTGCGCGCGTACGCGGCGATGGCCACCAGCGCCGACAAGGGCGCGGTCCGCGACGTCTCGAAGCTGGGCTGAGCCAGGAAGGACCCCCGGCCCGGAGCGACACCGACCGCCCCGGCCCGGGGCTCCGCGCTCCCGGCCCCGTCCGTGCGGGCGGCCCCGTCCGGGCAGGCCCCGGCGGCCCCGTCCGGGCGGGCCGGCCGTTCCCTGCGGGCGGGCCCCGTCCGGCCCGGCGACCCGGTCCGGGCGGGCCGGCGGTTCCGTGCGGGCGGGCCCCGTCCGGCCCGGCGACCCGGTCCGGGACGGCCCGCGGTTCTGCCCGTCCGGCCCGGCGGCCCCGTCCGGGCAGGCCCCGGCGGCCCCGGCCCCGCCCGTCACCACCCGGCGGGGCGGCCCACCGCCCGCAGGCGGCTCACCACCCGGCGGGGTTCCGCGCGTCCAGGGCGAAGACCGTGCCGTCGGGCGCGGAGGCGTAGACCCGGCCGTCTGCGACGACGGGGGCCGGGAGGGTGGCGCTGAAGGTGCCCTGGGCGGCGGCCATGCGCGGCTTGGTCTGACCGACGAGCCGCCCGGCGGCGGCATCGACGGCCAGGAGGCGGCCGTCCCCGGCCGACAGGTAGACCCGTCCGTCCGCGAACACCGGCCGGGAGGCGGAGGCCATGCCCGTCTCCAACTGCCAGCGCTCCCTGTCCGGGGCGACGGCGACAAGTCGGCCACCCGTCCCGAAGGCGAAGACGGTGCCGTCGGCCCCCAGGGCCGCCTCGGCATCGAACAGCGGCGCCGACAGTGCGGTACGGCGCAGGGAGCGGGTCGCCAGGTCCACCCGGACGACGGCCCGGGTCTTGCCGGCCGCATCGTCGTCCAGCAGGTACGCCGCCCCCGCCGCCACCCCCACCAGGCGCAGCAGCCCCGTTGTGCCGAGCTGCCAGCGCTCGGTCCCGGTCTCCGGGGCGAACGAAGCCAGCTGTGTCGACCTTCCGTCGGCGTCCCGCGAGGCCGTGTACAGGGAGGGGTGGCCGGACTCGTCGGGACCGGTCCACCAGACCGAACCGACGCCGCCGATCTTCTTCGTCCAGCGTTGGGCGCCGGTGGCCGCGTCGAGGACGGTCACCTCCCCGGCCGGTCCGGCCAGCAACACCCGGTCTCCGACGACCACCGTCTGGGTGGCGTCGGGGAGGGTCCGCTTCCAGCGCACCGTTCCGGCGCCCGGGTCCAGCGCCTGGAGCAACCGGCTCCCCGAGGCGACCGAGACCACGACCCCGCCCCCGTACCGGGGGGCGCTGTCCGTCGCCGTGCGTTCGGCAGCGGCCGACGCCTGCACCGACCACATCGCCGAGCCCTTCGCCGGGTCCAGCCGTGTCACGGCAAGACCCCCGCCCGAGCAGTAGAGTCCTCCCGCCAGCCAGGAGCAGGCCGCGGCCCGGTTCCCGGCTCCGCCTCCCCCTACCTCGGCGGCCCATGGGGTGAGGGCCTCGGTTTCCCCGGCCGCGTGCGTGGTCTGTTGTCGGGACGGGGCGTCGCCCGCGTCCAGGTAGAGGTAGCCGCCCGCGGCCGTGGCCGCGAGGACCAGCCCGACCGCGCCGGCGAGCACCCGCCGGCCCCTTCGGCCGATCCCCGCGGGCTTCTTCGCGTCCGGCTCGGGAGCCGGCCCGCTCACGTTCCTCCGGTGGTGCGTGTCGACCTCGTCGGCGGAGGGCAGGCGCGGTTGCGGGATGAAGGCCTGTGTGTCCTCGGCAGTCGGGCTGACCGCGGCCCGGATATCGGCGATCAGCGCCTCGGCCGTCGGACGCTCGTCCGGGTCCTTCGCCAGGCACCGCGCCACGATCGGCACGAGCCGGGCCGGCAGCCCGGTCAGATCGGGCTCGCTGTGCACCACCTGGTACGCCACGAGGTAATGGCTGTCGGAGTCGAACGGCCCCCGCCCGGTCGCCGCGTGCACCAGCACCGCGCCCAGTGCGAACACGTCCGCCGCCGTCCCGACCTCGCGCGGCCGCTGGAACTGCTCGGGCGCCATGTACGGCGGTGTCCCGATCAGCTTGCCGGTCTCGGTCCGCAGGTCGCTGTCCGCCGGGCGCGAGATGCCGAAGTCGATGACCCGCACCCCGTCCGGCGCCATCAGCACGTTGCTCGGCTTGAGGTCCCGGTGCACCACCCCGGCCCGGTGGATGTCCCGCAGCGCCTCCGCCAGCCCGGCCGCGAGCCGGGTCAGCTCGACGGCGTCGAGCACGCGCTCCCGTACCCGCTCGGAGAGGGTCGGCGCGTCGATGAACAGGGTGGCCATCCACGGCCGCTCGGCATCCGGATCGGCGTCGACGACGGGAGCGGTGAAGGCCCCGCTCACCCTCCGCGCGGCCGCGACCTCCTGCCGGAACCGCGCCCGGAACTCGGGGTCCACCGCGTGCTGCGCGTGTACGACCTTGACGGCGAGTTTCAGCCCCGAACTGGAGGCGGCCAGATGGACGACGCCCATGCCACCGGAGCCGAGCACGGATTCGAGCCGGTACTGCCCGGCGTACTCCGGAAACCCGGCGTAGTCCGCGCGCCGCGACTGCACCGCTCACCACCCCCGACGGAGCCTAGTCGATGGCCCATGGGAACATCCAAGGGCTTGCTACCCTGCGCGCGTTGCGCAGTGCAGCACCCATGGGGGGGAGATTCCACGTGTCCGTAGAGAACGATTCCGGCCAGGTCGAGAGCCTTGCGGCTGCCGACGCAGGATTCCAGAGCTACCCGGTCGCCCCGGGTTACCAGGTGAACGTGCGCAGCGGACCGGGCACCAACTACTCCGTCTCCCGCGTCCTGCCGCTGGGCGCGAGCGTGACGATCCGCTGCCAGTGCCCCGGCACGACTGTCTCGGGCCCGTACGGCACCACCGACCTGTGGGACTGCATCGGCAACGGCCAGTTCGTCTCCGACGCGTACGTGAAGACCGGCGCCGACGGCTATGTGGCAGGCCGCTGTGGCTGACGGCATCAGCAGGCGCCGGCTGCTCGGCCTCGGTGGGTCGGTCGTGGCGATCGTTCCCGTCATCGCCCTGACCGGCGCAGGCGGTGCCGCAGCGGACCCGGGCTTCCAGTCCTACCCGACCGCCCCGGGTTACCGGGTCAACGTCCGCAGCGGCCCCGGTACGGGCTACGCGATCATCGACGCCATTCCCGTCGGCGGCTCCGTCACGATCCGCTGCCAGTGCCCCGGCACGACGGTCTCCGGCCCGTACGGCACCACCGACCTGTGGGACTGCATCGGCAACGGCCAGTTCGTCTCCGACGCCTACGTGCACACCGGCTCCGACGGTTACGTGGCCGGCCGCTGCGGCTGACGCGCCCACCGTTCTGCCAGTTGAGACACCCCCGGCGGGTTCCGTCCGCCGGGGGATAATCGCGGATGTGAGCGACGAGCAGCAGCGAGACCAGAGCCAGGACCAGAGCACCCCGGCCGCCCCGGCCGCCCCGGCCGAGCCGCCCGCCGGGCCGCAGCCCGAGCCGATCCGGTTCTTCGGCACCACCTGGGTGGACCACACCGGCGGCTACGCCCTGCGCCGCGCCGCCCTCGCCGCCGGCTCGCTCGTCGCCGCCGCCGTCGGCGCCTACCTCCTGCGCCTGGCGTACGAGGGCCTGGAGATCGGCAACGTCGGCGCCTTCCTCAGCATCTCCGTGATCGTGCTCTTCGCGATCGCCACCGCCATCGCCTTCGCCAAGACCTGGGAGTCCTTCGGCCGCCGCCCCGCCCCGTCCTCCGACGAGGCCGCCCTCAAGGGCCTGAAGGCGATCGGTTTCATCGGCTCCCTCCTCGCGTACTTCCTGCGCAGCCTCACCGAGGCCCCCGGCGAGAAGCTCCACCGCGCCGAGTACGAGCGCGCCGCCGCCGAGTACGAGCGCCGCCGCAGCACCCGCACCGGCAACCCGGCCGCCCGCCGCCGCTCCAAGCGCAAGAAGTAACCCCGGCCCGCCGCGGCACCCGTCACAACGATCGGCTCCGGGCCGATTGACGCCCCGGCACCGCCAGGAGCATTATTCATCACATGATGAATAACCCCCCGGGGGGCCCGCCTCCCGCCGTCCACGCCCGCGGCCTCACCGTCCGCCGCGGCACCGGCCGCACCCCCCGCACCGTCCTCGACGCCATCGCCTTCGACGTCCCCCGCGGCCGCATCACCGGCCTCCTCGGCCCCTCCGGCTGCGGCAAGTCCACCCTCATGCGGACCGTCGTCGGCACCCAGGCCCACGTCACCGGCACCCTCGACGTCCTCGGCCGCCCCGCCGGCCACCCCGAGCTCCGCTCCCGCGTCGGCTACGTCACCCAGGCCCCCTCCGTCTACGACGACCTCACCGTCCGCCAGAACCTCGACTACTTCGCCGCCGTCCTCGAACCCGGACGCGCCGCCGCCGACCGCCGCCGGGCCGCCGTCGAACGGGCCATCACCGACGTCGACCTCACCAGCCGCACCACCGCCCTCGCCGGCAACCTCTCCGGCGGCCAGCGCAGCCGCGTCTCCCTCGCCGTCGCCCTCCTCGGCCGCCCCGAACTCCTCGTCCTCGACGAACCCACCGTCGGCCTCGACCCCGTCCTGCGCCGCGACCTCTGGAACCTCTTCCACGAGCTCACCGCCACCCGCGGCGTCACGATCCTCGTCTCCTCCCACGTGATGGACGAGGCCGAGCGCTGCCACGACCTGCTCCTCATGCGCGAGGGCCGCATCCTCGCCCAGGACACCCCCGAAGCCCTCCGCACCCGCACCCACAGCGCCACCGTCGAGGAAGGCTTCCTCCGCCTCGTCGACGAGGCGAACGCGAACGCGAACGAGAACGAGAACGAGAACGAGAACGCGCACGCGCACGCGCACACCGACAGCCCCGAAACGGAGCCCCAGCGATGAACGGCGCCCGCACCCTCGCCACCGCCGCCCGCGTCCTGCGCCAGCTGCGCCACGACCCGCGCTCCATCGCCCTGATGCTGCTGGTCCCCGTCCTGATGCTGACCCTGCTCCGCTACGTCTTCGACGGCAGCCCGCGCACCTTCGACAGCATCGGCGCGTCCCTCCTCGGCATCTTCCCCCTCATCACGATGTTCCTCGTGACCTCCATCGCCACCCTCCGCGAACGCACATCCGGCACCCTCGAACGCCTCCTCGCCATGCCGCTCGGCAAGGGCGACCTCATCGCCGGCTACGCCCTCGCCTTCGGCGCCGTCGCCGTCGTCCAGTCCCTCCTCGCCACCGGCCTCGCCCTCTGGGTCCTCGGCCTCGACATCACCGGCTCCGCCTGGCTGCTGCTCCTCGTCGCCCTGCTCGACGCCCTCCTCGGCACCGCCCTCGGCCTGTTCGTCTCCGCCTTCGCCGCGTCCGAGTTCCAGGCCGTCCAGTTCATGCCGGCCGTGATCTTCCCGCAGCTGCTCCTGTGCGGACTCTTCGCGCCCCGCGACACCATGCAGCCCGTCCTCTCCGCCCTCTCCGACGTCCTGCCCATGTCCTACGCCGTCGACGGCATGACCCAGGTCCTCACCCACACCGACATGACCGCCGACTTCGTCCGCGACACCGTCGTCGTGGCCGCCTGCGCCCTGCTCGTCCTCGCCCTCGGCGCCGCCACCCTCCGCCGCCGCACCCCCTGACCACGGAGCGGACACCCCCTCCCCCTCGCGCGGACGGGTGCAAGGATGAGGGCGTGAGTCCTGAAGGTTCGTTCGTTCGGCGAGGTGAATAGGGCATGACCCAGACAGTCGCGGTCCTCGGTACCGGCAAGATCGGCGAGGCCCTGCTCAGCGGGATGATCCGCGGCGGCTGGCCGGCCGCCAAGCTGCTCGTCACCGCCCGCCGCCCCGAGCGCGCCGCCGAGCTCCACACCCGCTACGGCGTCGAGGCCGTCAGCAACGCCGAAGCAGCCAAGCGCGCCGACACCCTCATCCTCACCGTCAAGCCGCAGGACATGGGCAAGCTCCTCGAGGAACTCGCCCCCCACGTCCCCGCCGACCGCCTGGTCATCAGCGGCGCCGCCGGCATCCCCACCGCCTTCTTCGAGGAGCGGCTGGCCCCCGGCACCCCCGTCGTCCGCGTCATGACGAACACCCCCGCCCTCGTGGACGAGGCCATGTCCGTCATCTCGGCCGGCAGCCACGCCACCGCCGGGCACCTCGCCCACGCCGAGGAGATCTTCGGCGGCGTCGGCAAGACCCTGCGCGTCCCCGAGTCCCAGCAGGACGCGGCCACCGCCCTCTCCGGCTCCGGCCCCGCCTACTTCTACTTCCTCGTCGAGGCCATGACCGACGCGGGCATCCTGCTCGGCCTGCCCCGCGCCCAGGCCCACGACCTCATCGTCCAGGCCGCCATCGGCGCCGCCGTCATGCTCCGCGACAGCGGCGAACACCCGGTCAAGCTCCGCGAGGCCGTCACCTCCCCGGCCGGTACGACGATCAACGCCATCGTCGAGCTGGAGAAGCACGGCGTACGGGCGGCGCTCATCGCCGCCCTCGAAGCGGCCCGCGACCGCAGCCGCGAACTCGCCTCCGGCAACAGCTGACGCACGGGGGAGGGGGTCCGGGGCGGACCCCCTCCCTCCGCATCAGGGAGCCAGCAGCCCGATGGCCTCGTACGCCCGGTCCACCACCGGCCGCGCGATGCCCCGCGCCCGCTCGGCGCCCTCCCGCAGCACCCGTTCCACCTCGCCCGGATCGGCCGCCAGCCCGGCGTGCCGCTCCCGCAGCGGCCGCAGCAGCTCCACCACGGCCTCGGCGACGTCCCGCTTCAGCGGCCCGTACCGGTCGTACTCCCCGGCCAGCTTCTCCGGCTCGCCCCCGGTACAGGCGGCCAGGACGTCCAGCAGGTTCGCCACCCCCGGCCGCGCGGCCCGGTCGTAGACCACCCCGTCCTCGCCGCTGTCCGTGACGGCCCGCATCACCTTCTTGGTGATCACGGCCGGCTCGTCCAGCAGATAGACGATCCCGGCGGTGTTCGCACTGGACTTCCCCATCTTCGACGTCGGGTCCTGGAGGTCCATGACCCGCGCGCCCACCGTCGGGAGCGTCGCCTTGGGCACGGTGAACGTGTGCCCGTACCGCTGGTTGAACCGCACCGCCAGGTCCCGGGTCAGCTCGACGTGCTGCCGCTGGTCCTCGCCGACCGGCACCTCGTCCGCCGCGTAGGCCAGGATGTCGGCCGCCATCAGCACGGGATACGTCAGCAGGGACAGCCGTACGCCCTGACCGGCCGCCTCCGCCTTCGCGGTCTTCTCCCGGTACTGGATCATCCGCCGCAGCTCCCCGTCGGTGGCGGTGCACTCCAGCAGGTAGGACAGCCGGGTGTGCTCGGAGACGTGGCTCTGGAGGAAGAGGGTGCACCGTCGTGGGTCCAGCCCGGCGGCGAGGAACAGCGTCGCGTTCTGCCGGCTGAGCCGGCGCAGCCGTGCCGGATCGTGCTCCACGGTCAGGGCGTGCAGGTCGACGACGCAGAACAGCGCGTCCGCCGGCGCGTGCTCGGCCGCGACCCACTGCCGCAGGGCCCCCAGGTAGTTGCCCAGCGTCAGGTGCCCGGACGGGGTGATCCCGCTGAAGATCCTCGTCATGTCCTGTCTCTCCCTCGTGTCCTGCGGTGTGGTGTGAGCCGTCGGGTCGCCGCGTCGGGCGTCCGGGTCACTCCCAGGAGGGAGAAACGAAACGGCCGCCGTGTAGCGGCGGCCGTGAGCGCATGCGTGCTCGTGTCGGAGGTCGGCCGCCGTCAGGCGGGCCACCAGCGAAGGCTGAGCTTGGGTGCATGCGTGGTCATGGGAGGCAGCGTAGCCCTCGGGGGGTGAGGACGGGGTGAGTTTCGCGAGACCGGGGGAGGGGTTGACACACCCGTTCCGGATCCGTAAGGTTCTTCGAGTTGTCCGACGTGAGCGCCGACTCCGGTCGGTCCCCGGACAGCCATCCCGCACTACTCATTCGAACGTACGACGTACTCCGTCGTCTCGTTTTCATGCGTATTTGCGAATGAGGAATCCGCGTTCCAGGACGCAGCCGCCGATTGGCTTCGGGGGCAAGGAATCCGCTACTGTCTCACTCGCCGGAAGGGCCCAACAGCCCGGAAGGCAAATCCCGCTGACTGGGAGTCAGGCCCGAAAGGATCTGATAGAGTCGGAACCGCCGGAAAGGGAAAGCGCGAAAGCGAAGGACCTGGAAAGCGAGCGAAAAAGACTCTGATAGAGTCTGAAATCGCAAGAACGAAAGCCCGGAGGAAAGCCCGAGAGGGTGAGTACAAAGGAAGCGTCCGTTCCTTGAGAACTCAACAGCGTGCCAAAAATCAACGCCAGAAGTTGATACCCCGTCCACTTCGGTGGATGAGGTTCCTTTGAAAAAGACCTGTCGGGCCTTCGGGTACTGGCAGGCAACCAAACACAGCGAGGACGTTGTGGTCAGTCGGTCATATTCCGACCAAGACTGGCCCGCTCTTTCGTGCGTGTGCACCGGATTA